>NZ_JBYSXL010000139.1:0-5003 GCF_058782155.1 Methylobacterium sp. FW306-05-D | reverse complement strand
GCGGCTGCTGGCGGTCTCGGCCGTGGCGCTCACCACCGCCAATTGCGCGCAGACTCCCCAGAAGGTCGCCGGGCCCGGGTCCTGCCCCGGATGAGGCGAAGGCCGCAAGGACCTGATCCAGCGACAGGAAACCGTCGCGCCACTGCTCGGGACCGGTCGGTCGCCCGCGCGGACGGGGCGCGATCCGAAACATCGAGAACTCCCGGCAAGCCCTTGCCGGGCCTCGGGGTTCGGCTTCAGCGCCCGTCCGGCTCGTTGAGCTGGTCGATCGAGCGGGCGCCGCGCTGCTTGAACAGCAGGTCGAGGGCCTCGAGCATCAGGCCGTGCATCTTGGCGCGCTCCGCATGGGCGATGTCGCGCAGCTGGTCGTAGACCGGCGGCTCCAGGTAGACCGACATCTGGCGGGCGCGCTGCTTCAGCGTGGCATTGGGGCGGCGAAGCGGGGGCGCTCCGGTATCGAGCTGGACGATTTCGGCGGTCTGCTGGGGTTTGCCCGGCGGGGTCGAGGCGGCGACGATGGAGGCGAGGCTGAGCTTAGGCGGCTTTGGCATGCTTGCTCACCTGCATGCGCTTCTCGATCCAGCCCCAGAGCTTGCGCACCTCGGAGGCGGCCTGACCCTTGGGGTTGAACTCGGTGACGCCCTGGCCGACGCCGATGGCGTCCTGGTGGTCGGTGCGGGCGACGATGTTCACGTCCGGCAGGATGCCGAGCACGGCGAGGCCGTCGGCGGCGTCGCGGATGCGGTAGGAGCGCGGCGGGGTCTGGTTCAGCACGAAGGCGAACTTCTTCTCCAGGCGGTAGATCGCCGCCAGGGTCGGCTTGAAGGCGCGCAGGTCCGCCGGCGTCGGGCGGCAGGGGATGATGCAGAGGTCGGCGGCGCGGATCGCCGAGAGGGTGCCGGCGGAATCGACGCCGGGCGTGTCGATGAAGACGTAGTCGTAGGCGGACTCGCGCAGCTGGGCCATCACGCCCTCGATCTGCGTCGCGTCGATCTGGGCCACCTCCGGGCCCTCGGCGGTGCGGTGGTCGAGCCAGTCGCTGATCGTGGCCTGGCGGTCCATCTCGAGGATGCAGACCGAGAGGCCCCGCTCCTGGGCGGCGACCGCCAGGGAGATGCACAGCGTGCTCTTGCCGCTCCCCCCCTTCTGGGTGACGAACGTGATGGCTTTCATCCTGGCGTCCCTTCGCGAGCGTCGACGAGTTCGGGTGACGGTGGGGCGGACGGATCCGGCAGTCTGGATCGCCGGCGGACGGGGCGGGGGCCTTCCGTCCTGTGACCCAAGGATGCTGCGATCCCGGATGTCGCCGATCATGGTTAACCAACGGTTAAGCCCGACCGGACAGCCGAACCGCGAGACAGCAATCTCAAGTTGATTGTTCGCTGCGAAATCGGCCCGGCGCTCTTTCGCGATCCGTCTTTCCGCTCTACGATGCCGGCGTGCCGAGCCCCGCGCGTTATCGGATCGGCAACCTCAAGTCGTTTTAATGGATTCGGTCCCGCCGGTTGAGGAGGCCCATGACGCGATCCCCGCCGCCGGATCCGGAGGCCGACATCCCCGGCGGCCTGCGGGCGGCCCTCGCAGCCTCGGGCGTGGTCGGCGCCTGGATGCACGACATCTGGGCGGACCGTCTCGTCGTCTCGGCCCCGGTGGCCCGGGCCCTCGGGTGGTCGCCCGAGGAGGGCGCCCGGGGCCTGCCGCTGTCCGCCCTCCTCTCCGGCACCCATGACGAGGACCGCGCCCGCCTCGACAACGCCCTCCAGGCGGCGATCACCCGGGGCGGGGCCTTCGCGGTGGCCTTCCGCACCCGGGCCCCGCGCCGGCTGAACCTGCGCGGACGCATCGAACCCGACGCCGCCGGGCGGCCGGCGCGGGCGCTCGGCATCGTCCTCGAACTGGCCGAGGACCGGGTCGACGGCGCCCGGGATCAGCACGCGGTGAACCGGATGGCCGAGCATGCCATCGCCCTGCGCGGCCTCGCCGACGATCTCGCCCGGCCCGGCCTGTCGCGGCTCCTCGACCGCCTGATGGTCGAGATCGGCCACGAACTCGCCCGCCACCTCCGGGACGCCCCGGACGGCCAGCGGCACTGAACCGCCCCGCCCGGAGCCGCGAGGCAAAATCAGCGGGGGAGGGCCGCGGCCTCCTGCGCGGGGCGGACCCGGTGGTTCGCGAGGGCGCGCAGGGCCGCTCCGGCCCCGGGCCGCGCCAGGGCCTCGCGGTAGGCCGCGATCAGGCCGGCGCAGTCGCGGGCGATCCGGGCTGGCGCGAGGGGCGGGGCGCCCCGGTCGCGCGCGTCCTGCCCGGCGGCGCGGGTGAGGACGCGCGCCGCCGCGTCGTCGGCCAGGACCTCCTGTGCCGCCAGCAGGTCGCCCTCCCCGCCGATGGCGAGGCAGGCCTCCGGGCCGGCGTGCCGCATCGCCCGCAGCAGGACGCGGCCCGCCGCGACCCAGGTGGCGTCGTCGGCCCCGTGCAGGATGCGGGCGACGGCGCGCCCGGCCCGGGCCCGCAGGCGGTCGAGGGCCGCGCCCTCGGGCAGTCCGGTCCGGTAGCCGTCGAGATAGGCGGCCGCCAGGGCGTCGAGGACGTCGCCCTGCCCCGCGAGGGCGTCGAGGAGCGGCAGCGCGCGCAGGATCGCCGCTCGGGCGCCGGCGGGGCTCGGATCGTCGTCGAGGGTGGAATCGGGGAAGCGGTCGGTGTCGACGAGCCCGGTGGCGACCCGGGCCTGGACCAGGCGGGCGGGCTCCGGGATCCAGAGGCTGTCGGAGGCGACGCCCAGCGCCCGCGCGGCGAAGGCCGGGTCGACCCCGGCGGCCACGTAGGCCGCCCGCTCGGCCGAGGCGTCGGCCTGGACCACCTGCCCGAACAGGCCGGGATCGTAGGGCGCATGGAAGCCGAGGCGTCCGCTCGTCACGAGGTAGCGCTCGGCGCCCCGCACGAAGGCGAGCGTGCAGGCGGAGACGCAGTAATCGGGCACGTAGGTGTCGAGCCTCCGGGCGGCGATGAGATCGCCGATCGCCGTCGCCTCCTCCACGAGGCCGCCCTCGCTGGTGAGATGGATGCGCGTCACCTCCGGATGGGCGGCGAGCAGCTCGGCCAGGCGCACGGCCGTGCCCGTCCCGATCTCCCCGGCGAACCGGATGTCGCGCCCGTACGGCCCGAGCGCGATGCGCGCCGGAGGCCCGGGCCGCTGGGTGTGGAAGTGGTCCTCCAGGCGCAGGGACAGGGCGGCATAGGCCGAACCGAGGGCGGGAAGCGCGCCGGCGACCCCCAGAACGGCGGCGCCCGCGACCAGCATCGCGCCGAGCGGCCGCGCGAGACCCCGTCCCCCGAACCCGCCGGCCCGAACCCCGTGCACCGCCATCCGCAAGCCCTCCCGATCCCGGCCGGCGACAGTCGTCGTCCCGGCAGGACCGGCCGATTATTGGCCCCGCGAAGTCTCACGCAAACACCCTGCCAGCTCTCGGACAGTCACGGGATGCGCCTGGATTGGAGGAAAGGGATTTTCGTTGATGTGTTCTCGCCGCAACGCGGGAGAATCCCCTGTCGGTCGGGCCGGAAACCGAAGTATCCTTCCGGCGGATGGGCGACCATGTCGCAGGCGAGGTCAGTCCGGGCCGGGCCGCTCGGGCGGACGCAGGAGATAGGTGTCCATGATCCAGCCGTGGCGGGTGCGGGCGGCCTCCCGCACGGCGCCGATCTCGGCGGCGACGTCGCCGAGGCGGCCCGAGACCAGGATCTCGTCGGCGGTGCCGAGGAAGGCGCCCCAGTAGATCGTCAGGTCCGGGTCGAGGTGGTCGAAGCGGGGCCGGCCGTCGAGCATCACCACGGTGGCGTCGGCGCCCTCGGGCAGGCCGCCGGCGATCTGCCGGCCGGTGGTGATGGTGATCGGCCCGCCGATGCGGTTGAGGGGGATGCGGTGGCCGGCCGCCAGCGCCTGGACGCTGGTAATGCCCGGGATCACCCGGACCGCGAGGTCCATGGCTCCGCGCGCCAGGATGCGGTCCACGATCCGAAGCGTGCTGTCGTACAGGGAGGGGTCGCCCCAGACCAGGATGGCGCCGCAGCCCTCCGGGCCGAGCTCGCGCGCGATCATCGCCTCGTAGAGGGCCGCCCGCGCGGCGTGCCAGGCCTCGACGGTGGCCCCGTAATCGGACGGATCGCGATCGCGCTCGGGGTCCTGCGCCTCCACGAAGCGATAGGGCTTCTCGGTGAGGTAGCGGGCGCAGATCTCCCGGCGCAGGTCGACGAGCTCGGCCTTGGCGCGCCCCTTGTCGAGGGCGAAGACCACGTCGGCGGTGTTCAGGGCGCGGATCGCCTGGATCGTCATGTGCTCGGGGTTGCCGGTGCCGATCCCGATCACCAGGAGAGTTCTCATCGCGCGCCGTCCTCCGCTCCGCCCGGGGCGGGCCCCGGGCCGCCCGCTTAGACCATGCGGCGGGGAAGGGGAACCGTGGCGGCGAGAAACCCCCTGCGTTCCCAGTCCCTTAGGGCGCGCCGGGGTGTCCGCCGGCCCGCCGCGCGCGAAAACCGGCCTGTCGCCGCCCGGCCGCGCGTGCTATGCCTCGTCCCGACATGACTCGCGTCCGGCACATGGCACTCTGGCTCGCGGCGGTGATCCTCCTGATCGCCGTCGGCCTCGTGCCGTCCGCCGCCGAGGCCCATGGCGGTCACCCACATGCCGCCGGCGTCGCCGCGGCCGCCCTCCCCCCGGCCGCCGCGGCCGAGATCCGGACCGGCGGCGCGGCGCGGATGCTCCTGCCCGAGGCCGCCGTCCGGACGGTCGTCGCGCTGGCGCCCGCTCCGGTGCGGGCCCTGAGCAGCGGCGCCTGCGAGGGCGGCTGCTGCAATGCCGGCTGCCGCAGCCCGAATTCCTGCTGCACCGGGGCCGGGCTCGTCCCCGACAGCGACGTCGCGGCCGGTCCGCGCAGGCCCGGCGACCGCGCCCTGGCGCGCGCTCTCCCCGCCCGGACGGACGTCGTCCCGGAAGCCCTCCCCGAACC
>NZ_JBYSXL010000138.1:0-5231 GCF_058782155.1 Methylobacterium sp. FW306-05-D | reverse complement strand
CACCCCCCTGGCCGGAGCCCCCGCCCATGCCTGAGCGTCAGCGCCACGGCGCCTCCATCGGCCAGCCGCTCACCCGGCGCGACGGCCAGGCCAAGATCACGGGGTCGGCCCGCTACAGCGCGGATGTCAGGCCCGAGGGCCTCGCCCACGCGGTGATGGCGGTGAGTTCGGTCGCCCGCGGCCGGGTCACCCATCTCGACGTCGCGGCGGCGCAAGCGCATCCCGGCGTGGTCGCGGTGATGACCCCGGAGAACGCCCCGGCCCTCGCCAAGTCGCCGGACCTGAAGGACAATCCCTTCGCGTTCCGCCTCGACCTCCTGCAGAACGACGGCGTCCGCTACGCCAACCAGCCGATCGCGGTGGTGATCGCCGAGACGCTGGAAGCCGCCACCGAGGGGGCGGCCCTGCTGGCCCCCCGCTACGACTCGGAGCCCGTCAGCGTCGCCCTCGGGGCCGGCGAGATCTTCCGCCCCGAGAGCATCGGGGCCGGCTCCGCCACGGACGAGGGCGCGGGCGACCTCGCCGCCGGCATGGCGGCGGCCGAGACCCGGATCGAGGCGACCTACGACACGGCGGCGCAGTACCACAACGCCCTGGAGCCCCATGCCAGCGTGGCCCAGTGGGACGGCGACCGCCTGACGCTCCACACGCCGACCCAGGCGCTCTGGATCGCCAAGGGCCGGCTCGCCGGCCTGTTCGGCATCCCGCCGGAGAACATCCACGTGGTCTGCCCCTATCTCGGCGGCGGCTTCGGCTCGAAGGGCTTCATCGCCGCGCCGCAGATCCTCGGGATCATGGCGGCCAAGCTCGTCGGGCGCCCGGTCAAGCTGGTGACCCGGCGCGAGCAGATGTTCGGCCCCGTCGGCCACCGCGCCGCCACGCGCCAGACCCTGAAGCTCGGCGCCTCCCGGGACGGCACCCTCACGGCCCTGGACCACCACACCCTGACCCTGACGAGCCGGCACGACGACTTCGTGGAGCCCTCCGGCATCCTCTCGCGCCACCTCTACGCGGCCGGCGCGATCGCGACCACGCACGCGGTCTCCCGGGCCGATATCGGCACGCCCATCTTCATGCGCGCCCCCGGCGAGGCCTCGGGCAGCGTCGCGGTGGAGAGCGCCCTCGACGAACTGGCCCTGGCGCTCGACCTCGACCCCCTGGAGATCCGCCTGCGCAACTACGCCGAGGTCGAGCCAATCAGCCATCGGCCCTTCTCCTCGAAGGCCCTGCGCGAATGCTACGCGCAAGGGGCCGAGCGCTTCGGCTGGGCCTCCCGCCCGCGCCGGCCGCGCCAGATGCACGACGCCGACGGGCTCCTGGTCGGCTGGGGCCTCGGCACCGCCACCTACCCGGCCGGGATGATGCAGGGCGAGGCCCGCGCCACGATCCGGGCCGACGGCGGCGCGCTCATCGAGACCGCCGCCCAGGACATGGGCCAGGGCGCCTGGACGGTGCTGGCCCAGATCGGCGCCGACGGGCTCGGGCTCCCGATCGCCCAGGTCGAGCTGCGCATCGGCGATTCCAACCTGCCGAACGGCGGCCTGGCCGGCGGCTCCACCGGCACCGCCACCAGCGGCACGGCGGTCCACAACGCCGCGCAGGGCGCCATCGCGGCCCTGGCGGAGCTCGCCGTCAACGACCGCGCCTCGCCCCTCTACGGCGCCGGCAATGCCGGCGTCACCGCCGCCGACGGCCGCCTCGCCCGCCGGGACGACCCCGCCCGCTCCGAATCCTTCGGCGCGATCCTGGCCCGCGCCGGCAAGGTCTCCGTTGAGGCGAAGGGACAGGGCCAGGGCGACCCGGCCGCGCAGAAGACCTACGCGATGCACGCGCACGGGGCGGTCTATGCCGAGGTCAAGGTCGATCCCGATCTCGGCCAGATCCGGGTGACGCGCCTCGTGGGCGCCTTCGCGGCGGGGCGGATCATCAACCCGCACCTCGTGCGCAGCCAGTATTACGGCGGCATGATCTGGGGCGTGTCCCTGGCCCTGCACGAGCACGCGGTGCTCGATCCGCGCTCGGGCCGGGTGATGAACGGGAATCTGGCCGAGTACCACATCCCGGTGAATGCCGACGTGCCCGCGATGGAGGCGATCCTGGTGGAGGAGCACGATCCGCACGTGAACCCGCTGGGCGTCAAGGGCGTCGGCGAGATCGGCATCACCGGCACCGCCGGCGCCATCGCCAACGCGGTCTGGCACGCCACCGGCGTGCGGGTGCGCGACATCCCCATCACCCTGGACAAGCTGCTGGGGTGAGGCGGCGGGCGCCGGGACGCCGGCGCCTACTCCCGGACCAGCGTGCCGGAATAGACGACCGGCCCGGTCGGCTGGCCGGTGGGCGAGCCGCCCTCCGGCTCGACCGAGACCGCGAAGGTCCCGGCCGCGAGCGCGTCGGCCCCGGCCGGCAGGACCAGGGCCTTCGCGGCGCCGCCGACGAGGCCGAGGGTCTTCGGGGCCTGGCCGGCACCGACGTACCAGAGCTCCAGGCTGCGCCCCGCCGGGGCCTGCGCCGCCACCGGGCGCACCCGGGCGGTCCCGGCCCGGGTGTCGATGCTGACGAGGAGCGCGGGGGCCTCGCCGCCGCGGCTGACCACCGCGAGATAACGCCCTTCCCCGTCCGCCGGGCCGGTGTCGGGGCGCGGCCCGCCGGCGGCGATGAACAGGGCGAGCCCGGCCGCCAGGGCGGCCGCCCCGCCGGCGGCCAGGCGCCAGCGCCGCAGGGACCCCTGCAGGGCCCCGAGGCGGTCGTCGTTGGCGGCGGGACCGGGGCGGGCCGCCGGCGCCCCGGCCGAGAGCTGCCGGGCGATCGCCGGCCAGAGGTCCGGCCCCGGTTCGACCTCGGGCGCCGCGAGGGCGAGGGGCGCCAGGCGGCGCTCCCAGGCGTCGCGCGCCGCGCGGGCGGCGGGGTCCACGGCGAGTTCGAGGTCCACCGCCGCCCGCTCGGGCTGCGGCAGGGTGCCGAGCACGTACTCGGCCAGGCGCAGGTCGCGCTCCTCCGGATCGGGGGTCATGGCGCACCGTCCAGGCAGCCGCGCAGGGTCGCGAGGCCGCGATGCAGCCAGGTCTTGATGGTGCTGACGGGTCGGTCGTAGCGCAGGGCGAGATCCTCCCGGGACTGGCCCTCGCAATAGGCCAGCACGATGCAGTCGCGGTGCAGCGCCTCGAGCCGGCCGAGGCAGGCCTGCAGCGCGTTGCGCCCGAGGATCGTGCCCTCGCTGTCGTGGGGGTCGGCCAGCCGCTCCACCCAATCCTCCCCGTCCTCGGTGATCGGCCCCTGGACCTCGCGGCGCCGGCGCAGGCCGTCGATCGCGCGGTTGCGCGCGATGGCGCAGAGCCAGGCCAGGGGGCGTCCGGCCGCCGGGCTGTAGGACGCGGCATTCTGCCAGACGCGCAGGAACACGTCCTGCAGAACGTCCTCGGCCGCGCCGCGATCCGGCTGGATACGCAGGATCACCCCGAGAAGTTTCGGGGCCGTCCGCTCGTACAGGGCCCGCAGGGCGGATTCGTCGCGCCGGGCGATGGTCGCGATCAGCCCGGCGAGGGCGGCGTCGGCGCGCGCGGGATCGTCCGCCGGGGGATCGCTACGCAGGGGGCTGGCACGCAACGGCTGGGCTTCCTCCGTGTCCGGCGCCAGGACGGCTCGATCCGGTTGCGGTCCTTCGGGTGGAACCGTCTCGACGCAGGTTAGCCGAGGTGGCGCCGGCGTGCCACCGGCGCTCCGTCAGCGGCGCTCGTAGAGCAGGCGGGCGCGGATGGTGCCGTCCAGCGCCCGGATCTCCTCCAGCAGGCTCTCGGCATCCGCGTCGGTGACGTCGGTCTCCACCACCACGTAGCCGACCTCGCCGTCGGTCTGGTAGAACTGCGCCGCGATGTTCACCCCGCGCCGGGCGAAGGTGTCGTTGAGGCGCCCCAGCATGCCCGGGATGTTGCGCTGGACGTGGATCAGGCGCGTGCCGGTGGGGCGGGCGGGCAGCTGCACCTGCGGGAAGTTCACGGTGCCGACCGTCGAGCCGATGTCGGAGTAATCGACGAGCTTGCGCGCCACCTCGGAGCCGATGCGCTCCTGCGCCTCCTCCGTCGAGCCGCCGATATGCGGGGTCAGGATCACGTTGGGCAGGCCCTGGAGGGGGCTGACGAAGCGCTCCTGGTTGGAGCCGGGCTCCACCGGGAACACGTCGACGGCGGCGCCCCGCAGGTGGCCGTCGCGCAGGGCCCCGGCCAGGGCGTCGAGGTCGACCACGGTGCCGCGGGCGTTGTTGATCAGGAAGGCGCCGGGCTTCATCGCCCGGATCTCGGCCTCGCCGATCATGTTGTGGGTCTCGGGCGTCTCCGGCACGTGCAGGGAGACCACGTCGCTCTGGGCCAGCAGGGTCTCCAGGCTGTCGGTGGGCTCGGTATTGCCGTGACGCAGCTTGTCGGTCTGGTCGTAATAGACCACCCGCATGCCCATGCCTTCCGCCAGCGTCGAGAGCTGCGAGCCGATATTGCCGTAGCCGACGATGCCCAGCGTCTTGCCGCGCACCTCCTGCGAGCCGGTGGCCGACTTGTCCCATTCGCCCGCATGGGCCCCCACCGAGCGCGGCACGATCCGGCGCAGCAGCATCACGATCTCGCCGATGACGAGCTCGGCCACCGAGCGGGTGTTCGAATAGGGCGCGTTGAAGACCGGGATGCCGCGGTGGCGGGCGGCCTCGAGGTCGACCTGGTTGGTGCCCACCGAGAAGCAGCCCACCGCCAGCAGGCGCTCGCCGGCCGCGAGTGCCGCCGCGTCGAGCTGGGTGCGCGAGCGGATGCCGAGGATGTGCGTGCCCTTCAGGGCCTCGTGCAGGGCCTCGCGATCGAGGGCTTTGGCCACCCGCACGACGTTGGTGTAGCCGGCGGCGGCGAAGAGTTCGGCGGCGCTGTCGTTGATGCCTTCGAGCAGCAGGACGCGGATCTTGTCCTTCGGGAAGGAGAGTCTTTCGGCCATGATCGTCTTCTTCTTGGATGTCGCGCCCGGCGGGGCGGATGCGGCGCCGGGCCTTGAGGCTGCGCGCGGCCGTCGGGCGCGCGGCGCGAGTCCCCGAATGGGCCGTGTGAGAGGCCAGTTCACGGGTCGGGTCAAGGCCCGGTCTTGAACATCGGCGGCGATTGTCAGGCCGCCCCCTTGACCCGGGCGGCCGGCGCCGGGATGCCGGGGCGACCCGTTTTCGAGCCCGCGGCCCGCCCCCCGGGCCCCCGCACGAGGAC
>NZ_JBYSXL010000136.1:0-5748 GCF_058782155.1 Methylobacterium sp. FW306-05-D | reverse complement strand
CCACCGGGCGGCGGGATGGCCGGGAGGCCCGGCCCAGAAGGCGGGGGGGCGCATCAGCCGACGCTCACGAGGCCGCCATCGCCTTGAGGGTCATCTGGGCGATGAAGGGATCGAGCACCGACAGGGTGCGGGCGACGGCGCCCTCGAAGGGCCGCAGGGCGGCGGCGCCGGCCCGGGTCATCGCCTCGATGCGGGGCCGGTCGCCCAGGAGGTCGCCAAGGGCCGCGGACAGGGCGTCGGCATCGGCCACCGCGAGGGCGCCGCCGGCCTCGTCGAGGGCGCGGTAGACCTGGGTGAAGTTGTGGACGTGCGGGCCGTGCAGCACGGCGGCGCGCAGGCGCGTCGGCTCGATCGGGTTCTGGCCGCCGTGGGGCACCAGGGAGCCGCCGAGAAAGACGATGCGGCCGAGGCGGTAGAACAGGCCGAGCTCGCCCAGCGTGTCGGCGACGTAGAGGTCGACGCCGCCATGGGGGCGCCCGCCCTGCGAGCGCCGGGCGCTGCGCAGGCCCTCGGCCCCGGCGCAGGCCGCGACGTCGCCGCCGCGATGGGGATGGCGCGGCACCACGATGGTGAGGAGCCGGGGCCAGCGCGCCCGCAGGCGGGCATGGGCCCGGGCCGCCATGGCGTCCTCCCCCGGATGGGTGCTGGCCGCGACCCAGACCGGGCGGTCGCCGACGAGGTCGCGCAGGTGAGCGAGCTGCTGGCCGTCCGCCGGCGGCACCTCGGCATCGTATTTCAGGTTCCCCGCGATGCTGACCCGGGGGGCGCCGAGGCGGCGGAAGCGGTCGGCATCCGCATCGGTCTGGGCCAGGCAGATCGCGATGCGGGCGAGGAGGGCCTCGACGGTGCGGGGCGTGCGGCCCCAGCCCCGGAAGGAGCGCTCCGACATCCGCCCGTTGACGACGAGCAGCGGGATACCGCGCCGGTGCAGGCCCAGGATCGTGTTCGGCCAGATCTCGGATTCGGCGACGAGGGCCAGGTCGGGCCGCCAGTGGTCGAGGAAGCGGTCGACCCAGCGGGGCGCGTCGAGGGGCACGTACTGGTGCACGGCCCCGGCCGGGAGGCGCCGCCCGATCAGCTCGGCCGCGCTGCGGGTGCCGGTGGTCACCAGGACCGAGAAGCCGCGGGCGATCATGCCGTCGACGAGGCCCACGAGGGAGAGCGCCTCGCCGACGCTCGCTCCGTGCATCCAGACGAGACGCCCCAGGGGCCGGGCCCGGCCGGGCCGCCCGCGCCGCTCGGCCAGGCGCCCGGAATCCTCCTTGCCCCGGCGCGCGCGCCAGGCGAGCAGGCCGGCCAGCGCCGGCTCGCCGAGATAGAGCCCGGTCCGGTAGGCCCTCAGGATCGCCGTGAGGGGCGGGGCCTTCGCCATCGCCTTCACGCGGGGGTCCCGATGCCGGCCCCAACGCGGTCCGCATGGGTGACGCGGTCGTGCGGGCCGACCCGGTCGGGGCGCCCGACGAGGGCGTAGGCCCGGTCGTGCACGCGGTTCATCTCGGCCTCCAGCCGCCGGCGCAGGGCCTCGAGGGCCTCGGGCTCGACGTCGCGCGGCACCAGGATCGGCTCGCCGAACACCATCGCGCCGCGGCCGAAGGGCAGGCCGAGGCAGGCCCGGTCCCAGCTGTTGAAGCGCCAGTGCCGGCTCGTCACCACCGCCACGGGGACGATCGGCCGGCCGGAGAAGCGCGCCAGGGTGAGGATGCCGGCATCGGCCCGGCGCGAGACCTTCGGCACGTCGGCGCTGAAGGCCACCGTCTCGCCGTCCTTGAGGGCGCGCAGCATGGCGCGCAGGCCCTCGGCCCCGCCCTTCGCCCGGGCGTCCCGCAGTACCCGGCCCCGGGCGCCGGAGGCCCGGATCACCCGCACCCCCATCCGGGTGAGCGCGATGGTGTTAATGTTGCCGTCGGGCGAGCGGGAGATGATCGTGGCGATCCGGTCGTGCGGCCGGCGCATGAACGAGATCATCGTGTGCTGGCCGTGCCACATGCCGGCGATGAAGGGCCCGAGCCCGTCGAGCCAGGAATCGGGCGCGGCCGGCTCCACCGTGAAGCGGTTGGTGCCCCGCACGAGGCGCAGGTAGCCGCCGGCGACGATGCCGAGGGCCTGCTGGACCGCGGGCGCGCGGCCGATGCGTTTGACGAGGCTCATCACGTCGCTTTCGCCTCGCGGCCTCGACGGGCGGGCGGCGAGGCTTTCGAGGAAGGGATGTCCACGGAGCCGTCCCGTCCGTCGCGCCGGAGGGCGCGCCGGGCGGGAAGCCGGGCTGTCTAGCTCCGATCCCGCGGCCGGCGCAACGGCGTGGAGGCCCCCGGACGGGCCGTTTGCGAGACAGAAACGGGCCATCGGCGCTTGTTTAGAGCTGTTCCAAGTTATAGATTGGAATCAATCCAAACAGCGGCCGGGCCGCGAAAGGACGCTCAGCATGATGATCTCCCCCGTCCAGGACGGCCCCGGATCGGTCGCCGCGATCGAGGCCGAGGCGGCCGAGGCCCACCGCGCCTTCGTCCTGCGCTACGTGCAGCCCGGCCTCGCCGGGCTCATCGACGGCTCGGTCTCGACCCTGGCGCCGATCTTCGCGGCCGCCTTCGCGACCCACAGCAACGGCGCGACCTTCCTGGTGGGACTGGCGGCCTCCCTCGGCGCCGGGATCAGCATGGGCTTCACCGAGGCGCTCTCGGATGACGGGCAGATCACCGGGCGCGGAACGCCGTGGATGCGCGGCCTGGTCTGCGGGGTGATGACCACCGTGGGCGGCCTCGGCCACACGCTGCCCTACGCGATCCCCTCCGCCTGGCCCAACGCCTTCGGCATCGCGACGGGCCTCGCCATCCTGGTGGTGGTGGTGGAACTGCTGGCGATCGCGGCGATCCGGACCCGCTACATGGCGACGCCGTTCTGGCGCGCCGCGATGCAGGTGGTGCTCGGGGGCGCCCTGGTGCTGCTCGCCGGAATCGCCATCGGCAGCGCCTGAGGAACGGGGCGGATTCGCCGGCCGAGGGTTGACCCCCGGGGCCCGATGGGGCGATGCGGGGCGCGAAAACCCGCCCGTCGCTTGTCCACCGGGGGATGATGTTCCGCCTCGCCCACCTGACCGACCCCCATGTGGGGCCGCTGACGCGCCCGCGCCTGCGCCAGCTCCTGAGCAAGCGCGCCACCGGCTACGTGAACTGGCAGCGCGGCCGCAAGGACGCCCACGACATGGAGGTGCTGGCCGCCCTGGTGGCCGACCTCCAGGCGCAGGGGCACGACCACATCGCCTGCACCGGCGACCTCTGCAACATCGGCCTGCCGAGCGAATGGTCGACCGCGAAGGTGTTCCTCGAAGCCCTCGGGGCGCCGGACGCCGTCAGCTTCGTGCCGGGCAACCACGACGCCTACGTGCGCGGCTCCCTGGAGGGGCTGCTCCTGGCCTGCGGCGCCTGGACCACGGGCGACGACGGCACGCACGGGCATTTCCCCTACCTGCGCCGGCGCGGGCCGGTGGCCCTGATCGGCCTGTCCTCGGCGATTCCCACCAAGCCGCTGATGGCGAGCGGACGCCTCGGCCCGCAGCAGATCGCCGCCACCGAGGCCCTGCTCCGGACGCTCGGGGCCGAGCCCGAGCCGCCCTTCCGCGTGGTGATGATCCATCATCCCTCGCATCCCGGCGGCACGAGCGCCGGGCGCGAGTTGAAGGATGCGGGGGCGTTCACCGCCATGGTCGCCCATGCGGGCGCCGAACTGATCCTGCACGGCCACAACCACGTCCGCAGCGTCGCGTTCGTGGCCGGGCCGGGGGGACGGTCGATTCCGGTGGTGGGGGCCGCCTCGGCCTCGGCCCGGGGCGATGCCCGGCATCACCGGGCGAGCTACCACCTCTATACGATCACGCGGGAGGCGACGGGCTACGCCGTCGCGGGTGTCGAACGGGGCCTGACCGAGACCGGCATGATCGCCGACCTCGGACCGCTCTCGCTGGTCCGGACCTGAGGCGACGCCGGACCGGCATCGCCTCGAGCCCCCGTCGTCGCAGGACGCCCGGTGCCGGGCGTCGTCCTCATCAAGACGCCCGGTGCCGGGCGCCGTCGCTCAGGCGTCCTCCAGGACCTTGGCCTGGGCGGCGATGCTGGCCTGGTAGCGTTCCGCCTGCAGGCGGGTCAGACCGCTCACCAGGACGGCGTCGCCGCGATAGACCGTGTAGGTGCCGTCATGCGTCGGCTTCACGCGAATCACGTTGGACATGGCTGCCACCCTGTCAAAAAGGTTAGACGCGATATGTTTTCGGCGGAGTTGAAATCTTAACTTCCGGTTCAGACTACGCAAGTCCTCGTCAGTCCAGAGCGCGCGAATTCCATCCCGCAACGCAGCGGAAAGACTGGCATTCCAGCGTCGCACGCGAAATCCGCGAGCCTTCTCAACGAATGGCCACGCTTGCGCCGCAGCATCGTTTTCCCGGGAGGGTGGGGGCCGGTCCGGCCCCGGGCGCCGCCGGAGGGCCGTCCGGGCTCCGTGCCGCGCCCCGGAGCGATTCGCTCGGGGTGGCGGTCAGGCGTCGCCGGGGGGCCGGGCCGGGCCGCGGCCGAGATTGGCCTGCAGGAAGTCGCTGATCCGACGCAGGTAGGATTCGAGGCCCTGGACCTCGGCCTGGGCGGCGCGGGCCTGCTGGCGGGCGTCGAGGACGGCCTCGTCGGCCTCGCGCCGGGCCATCTCGGCCTCGCGCACCCGGAGCTGGGCCTCCCGCAGCCGGATCTCCAGCTCCATGGCCTGCCGGCGCCAGGTGGCGCCCTCGGCGCGGGCACGGTCGAGCTCGCCCTGCTGCTCGACGCGCTCCCGGTGGGTGAGGCGGATCAGGTCCCGCGCCTGGGCGGAGATGGTGTCGACCCGCGTGTGCAGGGCCTGGATCGTCTCCATGCTGTGCTCGACGAGGCGCAGGGTCGTCGCCCCGAGCTCCGAGGCGGGGGAGGCCGGCGCGGGCTGGACCAGGGCGAGGGCCTGGCCCGAGGGGCGCTCGGGCACCGCCTCGTGCACGTCCTGGCGTTCGGCGCCGTGGCGCACGGGCAGCCGGGCGATCGCGAGGTCGATCACGGGCGACAGGGCAGGGGAGGCGGCAGCGGACATGGGGGCGGATCCCGGGCGGGGCACGGTCTCGAAGAGGACGCGGGGGAGCCGAACGCGGTTCCGTCCCCCCGCGCCCCGGGGCGCGTCAGGAGGCGGCCTGGACCGGAACGGACGGGGCGGCCTCGTCCTGCGACGGGCGGCGGGTGAAGCCTTCCACCACCGCGTCGTGCAGGCGGGCCAGCCATTCCTCGGCCTCCTCCGCCCGGCGCTCGGCCAGGTCGGCCCGGGTCTGGGCGGCGGCCACCTGGGCCTCCAGGGCGGTCGCCCGCTCCAGGGCGCGGGCGACCGTGCGCTCCAGCTCCTGCTCCAGCTCGGCCGCGCGCTCCTCGCTGATGCGGATCGCCGCCGTCGCCTCGTGGATGAGGTCGAGGGAGGCGGACCAGTCGCGCTTCGGCCCGGCCGGGGCCGGCAGGCCGTCGGCCGGGGCGGCCTGGGGCGCGAGCGGCTCCGGCGCGGGCGCGCCGCGATGGGGGCTCGGCAGGCTGCGCATCAGCCAGGCTCCGGCGGAAGACGTCTCTCGGTCGCGAAGCGCGGTCTCGGACATGTGGGCTTCCCTGCGCGGGGTCGGGGCCGCGCGGTCTCTCGATGGGGTGACGGATTCGGGTCGGCGCGGCTGGATCGGTCGGCTCGGGCGGGGGCCCTACTTGTCGG
>NZ_JBYSXL010000135.1:0-5982 GCF_058782155.1 Methylobacterium sp. FW306-05-D | reverse complement strand
GCATGCGTTCGTCTGGTCGAGAGTGCCGGCAAGATGGAGGCAGCGCAGTTCCTGCGCGATCTTATCCTGGCGGTCCCTTACCGCATCTACATCGTCCTGACGGACAATGGTGTTCAGTTCGCCAACCGCAAGAAAGATACTAACACCTTCGCGCACATCTTCGGCCGCGTCTGTGCCGAAAACGACATCGAGCACCGGCCGACCAAGGGGAACCATCCCTGGATCAAGGGTCAGGTCGAGCGGATGAACCGCACAAGCCAAGACGCGACGGTCAAACGCTACCACTCCGATCGCCACGATCAGCTCAGGGTCCACCTCCAACTCTTCATCGATGCCTCCAACCACGCCCGCCGGCTCAAGACGCTACGCGGCCTCACACCCTACGAACGCATCTGCCAAGCTTGGACCAAAGAACCCGAACCCTTCAGGGGCAATCCGGCACACCTCATCCCGGGACCGTACAGTCAACCTTTCCTGGGACTTCGCGCGACGGGAGAAATGTGCCCGCATCATCGAGTACGAGCACGGCATGGAGGCGGTACCCTCGAAACACGCGCGCGCCGTCCTGCATCGCCTCCGCGCGGATGGCCGATCCGACGTGGCCGACTGGCTCGTGGGTTCCGGCACGACGGGATCGGCGCGGCCGGTGGCCGCGCGCTCGCCCGGCGAACGCTTGATCGAGGAACGCACGGGAACGGATCTCGACGCCGTACGCCGACTGGCCCTGGCATCCTGGCGCGAGGCCACGGATGGAACCGCCTTCGCCGTCGCCCTGCGTGGGCGGGGCCTCGATCTGCGGCAGGGCCGCGTTGGTCCCGTTATCCTCGACGCGAGCGGGACGCCTCATCTCGCCACCCGCCTCATCGGCGCGGCGGCGCGGCGCTTCGAGGGAGAACGCATCACGGCGGCCACCGTGAAGGCACGGCTGGGCAATCTGACCTTGGAGAAGATGAGCGATGGACACCTTGGAACTGGAGCGCCGTCTGAATGCCCAGGATCGCTTGCTGCACGCGATCCTGGCGGCACTGGCGCCGCCGGAAGACGAGGGCTCGGCGTTCGAAGACCTGGTCGAGACCCTAGCCGACCTGACCGTGGCGGTGGCGGACGTGACCGACGCGGTCAGGATCCTGCGCTCGACCGGCTTCGGGCCGTCGCCCCTGGACATGGCCTCGTCGTCCGGCGCGGCGTGAGCGGATTGGGCAAGGCGCTCGCCTGGAACATGGCTGCCGTCGACCGCGCGCGCCATGCCGCCGAACGGATCGAGGACCTGGCTTCCTCCAAACGGGATCGTGCCATGGCACTGTGGGGGAAAACGGATATCTGGGGGCTGCCCTTGTCGTAGCGTCGACGCGTGCCATCGGAGTGGACCGCTTCTCCTCGGGCGCTGCCTTCCACCTGGCGGACGACAGCGACCGAAGAGACGGAGGCCGCCCCGGTCGAACCGCCACGGCGATGCTCAATTCCGACCGGGTCGACGGGGCACCCGCTCCGGTCGAGACCTATGAAACGACGTTCTGGATCTCGATGGTCGCGACCGGATCCCCTTCGTGCAGGATCTCGACGTGCGTGAAGTCACCGCGTTCGGCCGCCTTCGTGTACGTGGCGCTCACCCACTCCATCACGGTGTTTCCGACATCGCCCTCGGTCTCGATCTTGAGCGTCAACAACAGGATCCGGGGATTCACGCCTTGTGGCCTGGCCTCTTCCAGCTTCGCGCGTTGATTGCTCGCGGACGTCTCGACCTCACCCTTCACGGTGACGTGCGGATGGGAGCCGGCAATATCGTCGACGGAGTGCGTCGCGGTCCAGTCGCGCGTGCGAATGTCGGTACCCGCCATGACCACTGCCTCCCGCTCGCTAACTGAAGTTGTCGCATCGACGTCGAAGTTCTGTCCGAAGGCTTACCGGTCGACAAGTCATCCGTTGGGATGAGTGGCGAAACCGCCTAGAGCCGGAAGGGACCTAGAACCGCACGTCGGGCGTGACGTCCTGGGGCCGCAAGGGTAGTCGAAAGCGGATTGCCACTCCCTCCTCCGTATGACGGACGACCATCGCACACCGCCGTCCGACGACGACCGCGGCGCCGATCTCGGGTCGGATGGGCAGGCGCAAGGCCGCGCCGCTCGCCGACAGGTCGAGGAGGGTCCCGGTCATCTCCGCGCCGCATGAAAGCCGTACGCACACCTCCGTGACGGTCGGCACGATCCGGCCGGATCTTCGCTGATCGACCTGCCCCGAGGCCATCCGCCGATGCCAATCGAGGCGCGACGCGAGGCGCGACAAATGCCTGGGCGTCGCCTCGACCCGCAGATCGACGTCACCCTGGACTGTAATGCCGGCGAGGCCCTCCACGATCCCGAGGTCCTCGACATGGCAGACGAGGCGGGTTCCCGGTTCGACGTCAGCGGGAAGGACCAACACCATTTGTTCGACGGCACGGCAGCGGACATCGCAAGCGTGCTCGATGCCATTCGGCAGGAGAACGCGGCCCCGCATGATCACCTCAATTTCGTTCATGCCCCGACGCTCCTTCGATCGAAGTCTGATGGCCGGGCAGGCAGTGTCCTCGTGTCCACGCTCCGGACAGGGCCCGGGTGGCCTGGGAACGGAAGCGCCTCGGTCGAAGGCGTCAGGGCCTCGGAGGACGCCTATAGGCTGGTGATCCAGGACATGAGCGTGGTGCCGTATTCCAGACGGGCCTGCGGTCGGAACCCCGCGTCGACCTCACTCGGGTTCACGCCATACCGACGCTTGAACGCCCGGCTGAACATCTTCTCGGTCTCGAAGCCACAGGCATAGCCCACGCTGGAAATCCGCCTGCGTCCATCCCCTTCGAGGCCCGACAGGATGCGCATGGCCCGGGCGAGACGCCGGTCCCGGATGTACGACGCGACACCCCCTTCCGCCTCGAAGATCGAATACAAGGCGGTGCGGGACAATCCGAAACGTCGGCAAAGCTTCTCGATGCCGAGATCGAACGCCGCCAAGTCATCTTCGACGAACCGGCGGATGGAGATGCCCAGGAGGGACGCGGGGGCATACGGACTGTCCTTGCCGACCGGCGTCAGGACCGCATTGACCATCGAGACCGACGCTGCCGTCAGGGCTGCGCGCTGGCCGTCGTCGGCGGCATCGATGCACGAGACCAGGCTCCGCATGTGGTCGACCATCAGGCGTGTGATCGGGCTCCTGTCTGGATCGAGCATCGCCCCGTGATGCGGAGAGAGGTCGCCGAGACGACGCTCGAAGGCACGACGTGGCACGATCAAGTGGAGGACCGGCTTGGGCCCACGTGAGTGAGATTCCATCGGCTGTGCCATGTCCAGGACCTGCAGATGACCCGCTCGAATATCGAAGGAACGTCCCTCGACCTTGAGGTCGGATGTTCCGGACAGGAACACTCGAAAGGACAAGTGATCGATGGATTGCTGCGAGATCTGTTCTAAGGTCCGCTCGGATTTCATTTGGGGAGCGTGGCAAGCACCCAGGATAAAGGAGCCAAGGTTGTAATTACGAATGTAAGCAGAGTCATCGAAACCCCAATCCGCGTCGATGTCTGCACGGTACAAGGGGTTGGCCGCATCGATTCAAGCTTCCCGCTTGGCCTCGAAACTCGGCAGATCCGCAAATTTTTGCTCGGTGATCATGCGACGCGCCATGGGCTGGCAATGATGATGGAGCCCCTCGGGCGTAGGGGATATGAATTGCCATAGATCCCTTCCGGGTTTGCTTTGAGACCTATAATACCAATGGACGAATGTATAGAATTTGACATTGATCAACTAATTTTTGTCAGAAAAAGTTGCAGTACTCTGCTTCTATGAAGGTCTATCACGACAAGCACGGGTGTCCATCCATTTTTGCACGAGAAACGGGAATTTGATGTGCAAAGGAGGAGCGTGGCAAGACTTGGACGAAAAGTACCTTGATTTGGACGATTCGTACCAAGCTATATGTTCGTGGAACGAATAATTTACACTTGTAGAAAGGCGCAGAGACAATGCTCGTCTGGAAACCGAGCTAGTGGTTGCTCGGTCTAGATTGGAGCCCACGATGCCCTCGTCCATCACGCTGTCGGCCGCCACGCGCCAGAACCTGCTCTCGCTGCAGGACACCGCCGCCCTGGCCTCGACCAACCAGAATCGGCTCTCCACCGGCAAGAAGGTGAACTCAGCCCTTGACAACCCGGTGAACTACTTCACGGCACAGGCGCTCACCGACCGTTCCTCGGCGCTGTCCAGCTTGCTCGACGGGATCTCGAACGGCGTCCAAACGATCCAGGCGGCCAACACCGGCGCCTCGAAGGTCTCGGACCTCATCAAGTCGCTCCAGTCGACCATCACCCAGGCCCAGACCGAGGCCGCGACCAACCGGCCGACCGTCACCAGCCAGGCCGCCCTGGCGACCGCCGCGGAGGCCAAGGCGACGGGCACCAGCCTGCGCACCACGGTGATGGCGATGGCGCTGGGAGGTGCCGCGGGGCGCCCCTCCGACAGCTCCGCCGGCTCGCTCGGCATCGCCGGCGACAAGGTCGCCATCACGCTCACGGACGGCGAGAACACCTTCACCAAGACCCTCGACAAGACGGCGACCGTGGGCGACCTCGTGGACGCGATCAATTCTTCGGGGCTCGCCTCGGCCGCCGTGGACGACGCCGGCAAGCTCACCGTCACGGGCAACTCGGATACGCTGAAGGTCGGCCTCGGCGGCGGCGCGGATGCGGCCGCGGCGCTCGGCAAGGCGCAGACCGGGGACTCGAACACCGCGATCGGCCTGACCGCGGCCGCCTATACGACCGGCTTGTCGAACGACAAGACGTCCGCCGCCCGAACGGCGCTGGCAACGCAGTTCAACAACCTGCGCACCCAGATCGACCAGATCGCCAAGGATTCCGGCTTCAACGGCACCAACCTGCTCGGCGGCGACACCCTCAACGTCATCTTCAACGAGAAGACCGGCGGCGACCAGTCCAAGCTCTCCGTCGCGGGCCGGACCCTGAGCGCCGACAGCCTCGGCATTTCCTCGGCGGTGAACGGCACGGCGGGCGCGGGCGAGTTCAACATCCAGACCGACAAGGGCCTGGCCACGATGCAGGACACCCTGAAGACGGCGTTGGCCAGCCTGAAGAGTCTGCAGTCCAGCTTCGGCTCGAACCTGTCGAGCGTGCAGGTGCGCCAGGACTTCACCAAGCAGATCGGCAACATCCTCGGCACCGGCTCGGCCAACCTCACCGATGCCGACATGAACGAGGAGGCGGCTAACTCCCAAGCGCTTTCCACCCGCAACTCGCTCGCGGTCTCGGCGCTCTCGCTCGCGAACACCGCCCAGCAGGGCATCCTCCAGCTCCTACGCTGAGGACGTTTCCGCGGCGGCCCTTCTGCGCCGCCGCGGCATTCTCGTCCGGTTCGTCGAGCGCCGGCACCTCCCCGACGACGAACGCCGATCTTCCTATTCCGAACCAGGAGTCATGATCCCATGACGACGGGCGCTTCAACCGTTCAGCTTGCCATCGCGTTGCGCATCGAGATGGGAAGCAGCACCGACGGTCCATCGAACGCGGTGACACAGGTCATCGCCGAGACGGTTTACCCGCACGCTTCCACTGCCGGTCCTATGGCCAGCCAAGGGACCGGTGACCTCATTCCGCGGCATCCGACCGCCGCCTTCTGCCGAAAGCTCGCCTGCATGCCTTTGCCGACGCCTCCCGTCACGAGTTGAGGCCTGTCCAGGTCCTGCCCCGCAGTGAACGGCTCGAAGACGAAGAATTTCGGCAAATCCCTCCGCCTGTACGTGAGTGTCATCAGTGAAAACAGTCTTGGTGAGCGGCATCCTGGGTGCGGCGCTGACCGCCGCATCGGCCGAACCAGCGCGCCTGGAAAGTGGGAGCGTGCCGTCGGGACCAGCGAAAGCGTAGGGGTGGACGCCCCCTGACGGCATTGATGTGCCAGAGTGGAGGTGTTGCAACACCACTGCAGGAGGCGT
>NZ_JBYSXL010000134.1:0-6317 GCF_058782155.1 Methylobacterium sp. FW306-05-D | reverse complement strand
GAATTGATGCGCCGGCCGTCGACGATCATGGTGCAGGCGCCGCACTGCCCGTGGTCGCAGCCCTTCTTCGAACCGGTCAGGTGCAGGTGCTCGCGGGCGGCATCGAGCAGGCTGGTGCGGGTGTCGAGCTCGAGCTCGCGCGGCTGGCCGTTCACCGTTAAGGCAACCTTGGCCATGACCGGCTGGCCCGAGCCCTTCGCCGCGGCGGATGCCGTGGCCGGCAGGGCTGCCGCCGCCGCACAGGCCGACGTCGCCACCATCAAGTCCCTCCGGGTCAATTCCGCCTCTGCTGGTCCGTGCATCTCGTTCTCCGAAGCGTTCGGCGGCCGAGGCAGTGAACGCAAGGTCGGTCCCTTGTGGAGCGTCGCCGCGAAACACCCAGCCGATCATTCGAGCGGAAACTAATGCCTGGGCTGGGTGACGATTAGCGGCTAGGATGCGCATAGGGTTATGAGCTGAGGATATGAATGGCCCGCGAGAACCTGAACGACCTGGCCGCCTTCGCGACCGTCGCCCAGGAGCGGAGTTTCACGCGCGCCGCGGCCAAACTCGGCGTCACGCAGTCGGCCCTCAGCCACGGCATGAACGGGTTGGAGGCGCGGCTGGGCGTTCGCCTCCTGAACCGGAACACCCGCAGCGTCGCGCCGACGGAAGCGGGTGAGCGACTGCTGCGCATCCTGGCGCCCCAGTTCGCGGGCATCGAGGCCGACCTCGCCGCACTGACCGCGTTGCGCGCCAAGCCGGCGGGCATGATCCGCATCACGTCGGGCGAGCACGCGGCCGCCACGGTCCTATGGCCAGCCATCCGTGGGATGGTCGCGGATTACCCGGACATTAAGGTCGAGGTCGTCACCGAGAATGGGCTGACCGACATCGTCGCCGGTCGCTTCGACGCCGGCGTCCGGATGGGCGAGCAGGTCGAGCGAGACATGGTCGCGGTGCGCATCGGACCGGAGCTGCGCATGGCGGTGGTCGCCACACCGGGATACTTCTCCCGGCATCGACGGCCCCGCACACCGCAGGACCTCACCACGCACGCCTGCATCAACATCCACCTGGCCTCCTACGGCGCGTTCTACGCCTGGGAGTTCGAGAAGGACGGGCGCGAATACCGGGTGCGCGTCGAGGGGCCGCTCGCCTTCAGCAGCGTCGGCCTCGTCAGGGAGGCGGCGCTCGCGGGTGTCGGGCTCGCCTGCATGCCGGAGGATCTCGTGCTGGCCGACATCGCCGAGGGCCGCCTCGTCCGGGTGCTCGCGGATTGGTGCCCTCCCTTCCCGGGATACCACCTCTACTATCCGAGCCGCCGCCAACAAGCCCCGGCCTTCACGGTCCTGATCGAGGCACTGCGCCACCGGGGCTGACGACCACCGGTCCTGCGCAGCCCGGGTCGGGTGGCGGCGAGGGTCGAGCGACCGGCAGCCCTTCCAGGTGCGCGGCGTAGGCGGCAGGGTCGATCTCCAGCTCGGCTAGGCGATGACCTTCCCGGTGTTCCGCGCGCCGGCACGGGCGAGCCCCCAGGTCGTCGCCCCCGTGATGATGAAGCTCTCCGCCCCGCCGAGCAGCCCGCGTCCGGCCAGCAGGACCGCGACCGAGACCCCCGGCGCGCCATGAAAGGCGAGCGAGAGCAGGTAGAGCCCCCCGGCAGCCGTGGCCGCGACGAGGCCGGCCAGCACGGCGCGCTTGGGGCCTTGCGCATCCGCGGTGCGGCCGGCCCACGCGCGCGCGACGAGGGCGGCGGCGAAATGGCTGCCGGTCACCAACCCGACCATCAACGGCCCGAAGCGGAGGCCGTCATGGACGTGCAGGGGCAGCACCGGCATCGCGCCGCCGATGACCAGGAAGGCCACAAACACCACACCCAGGATCGGCAGGAGTGCCGACAGGACCCGGGGACGGTCCCTCATTGCCGGGCCCGTGACCTCGGCGGGCATCGCTCGGGTCGTCATGGCAGGCCGGCGACTTACTTGGCGCGCTCATCGAACACGCCCTTGGCGACCGGCACGGCCGAGAACGCGTTCGGCCACCCGGCGTAGTAGGCGACGTGCGAGATCACCTCCTGCGCCTCCTCCTTGGTCAGCCCGTTATCCATCGCCCGGTTGAGATGGTAGGGGATCTGCGCAACCTGACCGGCCGCGATCAGGGCGCTCACCGTCACCAGGCTGCGGTCGCGCGGCGCCAGGCCCGGCCGGAGCCACAGGTCCTTGAACAGGATGTCGCCGGTGTCCTTCACCAGCCCCGGCGAGACCGGGCCAGCGTTGTCCTGTACTCGTGTCGCGCGCTGCGCCTCGGCCTTCTCGTCGAGCGGCATGAGCGGAAGCGAGGCCGGCGGGAGCTGGTCGGCTTTGATCCCGCGCTGGGCGAAGACGTCCTTGGCCGGTCCGATGGCCGCGAAGGCATTGGCCCAGCCCGCGTAGAACGCGAGATGCGTGATGAGTTCGGAGATCTCGGCTGGCTTCACGCCGTTATCCAGTGCCCGACTGATGTAGTAGTGCAGTGGCAGGCTCTGGTTCCGGGCGATCAGCACGGCCAGGGACACGACGCTGCGGTCCCGGCGCGACAAGCCCGGCCGGTTCCAGACGTCGCCGTACAAGGTATCCTGCGTGTAGCGCTCCAGGGCAGGCGCGACGCTGCGAACGTCCTCCGGAGACAGCCTGCGTAGCGCGACGTCGGGCTACTGCGCCTCGGCGGAGGCACCCGCCATCAGGGCGAAGGACGCGAAGGTGGCGGCGAGGTTCTTCATCTCCGGCTCCAGTCGTGAGGTGTCGACCGACGGCCGGTTGGTGCCGTCCGGTCTGTTCGGCTTGAGCAGCCGGACGGGTTCGGGAAGGCTTCAGTGGGCGGTGTAGCCGCCATCGACCGGCAGGGCGGCGCCGAGGATGAAGCTCGCGGCGTCGCTGCAGAGGAAGAGCACCGCCGCGGCGACCTCCTCGGGCCGGCCGAGCCGCTTGTTGGGCTGCTTGCCCATGATCACGTCCATGGCCTCGGGCTGCTCCTTGAGCATCCTGGCCACCATCGGCGTGTCGATGGTCCCCGGGCAGACCGCGTTGAGGCGGATGCCGCGGGCCGCGTTCTCCAGGGCCGCGCTCTGGGTCAGGCCGATCACGCCGTACTTGGTGGCGTGGTAGGCGGCGAGGCCCGGGTTGCCGATCAGCCCGCCGATGGACGAGCAGTTTACGATGGCGCCGGTGCCCTGGCGCTGCATTTGCCGCAACTCGGCCTGCATGCAGTTCCAGACGCCGCGCAGGTTGATCGCCATCACCCGATCGTAGTCGGCGTCGGGCACGTCGACGACGTCGTTTGCCGGGATCTGGATGCCTGCGTTGTTGAAGGCCGCGTCGAGCCGACCGAAGGTGTCGACCGTGCGCTGGACCATGGCGGTAGCTTCGGCCCCGTTGGCGACGTCGCAGCGCACGCCGATCACCTTGTGGCCCGCGGCCTCCACTTCGGCGACGGACTTGCCGAGGGCGTCCTCGTCGTGGTCGGCCAGGACCACCGCCGCGCCCGCCTCGGCGAACGCCTTGGCCGTCGCGAATCCTATGCCCATTGCGGCACCCGTCACGAGCGCGACCTTGTTCTCGAACGAAAGTAACATCGTCATCCCGATCCAGTTGGGACGAGAGGTGGCCGCGTAGTCGCGGTACTGCTCGTCGCTGACCTTCTCCATCCACTCGACGTTCTTGCCGTCGACGCTCTCCTGGATGGCGGTGTGGCTCATGCCGGTGGTGGCGGTGGCGCCGTGCCAGTGCTTCACGCCAGGGGGCGTCCAGACCACGTCGCCTGGCTTGATCTCGCGCTTCGGGCCGTTCCACTCCTGAACCCATCCGGTGCCGGAGGTGACGATCAGCACCTGGCCTGCCGGGTGGGTGTGCCAGGCGGAGCGCGCGCCGGGCTCGAAGGTGACGTGCCCGGCGGAGAGGCGGCTCTGGCCGGGAGCCCCGAACTGCGGGTCCACACGGACCGCGCCGGTGAAGTTCGCTTCCGGACCCTTCGCGGAAGGCCGGGAGCCGTTCGGGAAGACCTGCATGCCCTCCGCCGAGGCGGGTCCGGCGACGACGGTGATGGCCAGCGTCGTGGCGGCGAGGCGCATCACGGCTGTGCTCCCGAGCCGTACTGGTCGTCGGCGACGTGTTCCATCCAGTCGACGTTCCGGCCGTCGAGCGTCTCCTGGACCGCGATGTGGCTCATCGCGGTGGTCGGTCCGGCCCCGTGCCAGTGCCTCTCGCCCGCCGGGAACCAGACCACGTCGCCGGGCCGGATCTCCTCGACGGGGCCGCCCTCGCGCTGGACGAGGCCGCAGCCGGCGCTGACGATCAGCGTCTGGCCGAGCGGGTGCGTGTGCCAAGCCGTCCGGGCGCCGGGCTCGAACGTGACGAGGGCGCCGCTCGCCCGGGCCGGCTCGGGCGGACTGAACAGCGGATCGACGCGGACGGTGCCGGTGAACCAGTCCTCAGGGCCCTTGCCCGAAGGCCGCGATCCGACGCGCTTGATCTCCACGGTGACGCTCCTCGGCGCTGGGTAGCCCCGTCACGTGCGAATGCGGGGGAATGCTCGGGGTGGAAGCTATCCCTCGGAACCCGACCCGATTAGACGCTGAAATACTCTTGGGCTTATGAGCGGGTGATATGAATGGTGCGCGAGAGCCTGAACGACCTGCTCGCCTTCGTCGCCGTCGCCCGCGAACGCAGCTTCACCCGTGCCGCCGCCCAGCTCGGGGTCTCGCAGCCGGCCCTCAGCAAGACGATCCGGGAACTGGAGGCGCGGCTGGGCCTGCGCCTCCTGTCACGGACCACCAGAAGCGTCGCGCCGACCGAGGCGGGCGAGCGCCTGCTGCATTCGCTCGGGCCTCGATTCGAGGAAATCGAGGCGGGGCTCGCCAGCCTGGCGGAGATTCGCGGCAAGCCGGCCGGCACCGTTCGGATCACCGTCGACGAGCACGCGGCGACCACGGTGCTCTGGCCGGCCCTGAGGCGCGTCCTGCCGGACCATCCGGACATCAGGGTGGAGGTGGTCGTCAGCAGCGTCCTGACCGACATCGTCGCCGAGCGCTTCGATGCCGGCGTGCGCTGGGGCGGCATCGTGTCCAAGGACATGAACGCGGTCCGGATTGGGCCGGACATGCGCATGGCCGCCGTCGCGGCCCCCGCCTACTTCGCGAAGAGGCCCAAGCCGGATCGGCCAGAGGACCTTACCGCCCATGCCTGCATCAACCTGCGCCTGCCGACCCACGGCGAACTCTACGCATGGGAATTCGAGAAGGACGGGCGCGAATTGCGCGTGCGGGTCGAGGGTCAGGTGGTGTTCAACACCGAGGCGCTGCTTCTTCAGGCCACGCTGGATGGCTTCGGGATCGCGTACCTGTTCGAGGACAGGGTGCGGGGGCACCTGGAGGCCGGGACGCTCGTCCGGGTGCTGGAGGATTGGTGCGAGCCGTTCCCCGGCTATCATCTCTACTACCCGAGCCGCCGCGAGCCGGAACCGGCGCTGGCCGTGCTGGTCGAGACACTGCGCTACTGCGGCTGAGGTCGCTACCAGGCCGCTCGCCCTCCCACGGCGACGAGCGGGTCTCACCGTCCGGAGCGGTGCCTATCCTGCTTGGCTGCGGCAGAGCGTCGACTTCCTCCGTCTCGTCCCCGGCCTCGGACGCCGCTGCGTCGTCCTGTTCAGTCTTCTTGCGGACGATGTGACTGGATAAAAACGTGAAAGATTTGCCTTGGCGTAACAGCATCAGAAATACTTCGGATGATTGTTCGTCGACGATCTCGAGAGACTTAGAGCGCCTAACAAAACCGTTTGAGCTGGTTGAGGGTGATAAGGCTGGCTGCAAGTCTGGTGAAGGCCTCGTAGATGTCTGCACGTCGCTCGTAGCGGACGGGCAGGCGGCGGAAGCGGTTGAACCACGCGTGGGTACGCTCAACGACCCAACGATGCCGACCGAGTTTCTCGCTGCTTTCGATACCCTTCCGCGCGGTGGGCGGGACGATCCCCCGCGCCCGGCATTCGTGCCGCCGGGGTCTGGCATCGTAGGCCTTGTCGGCGTGCAGCTTATCCGGACGGCGTCGAGGTCGTCCGCGCCGACCCCTCCGCAGAGGCGGAATGGCATCGAGGGTGGCCGCCATCATGACGCTGTCGTGCCGGTTGGCCCCGCTCA
This sequence comes from Methylobacterium sp. FW306-05-D, assembly GCF_058782155.1. Lineage (NCBI taxonomy): Bacteria > Pseudomonadati > Pseudomonadota > Alphaproteobacteria > Hyphomicrobiales > Methylobacteriaceae > Methylobacterium > Methylobacterium sp. FW306-05-D. Next base: position 169 of record NZ_JBYSXL010000134.1, on the reverse strand, counting down.
AACAGAAGCCGAGCGGCGTGCCGCGCGCATCGGTGACGAGAGGGCGCTGTGTGCCCGGCTTGCCCCGGTCCGTCGGGTTCGGGCCGGGCTAGCTGTACGGTCCCGGGATGAGGTGTGCCGGATTGCCCCTGAAGGGTTCGGGTTCTTTGGTCCAAGCTTGGCAGATGCG
>NZ_JBYSXL010000133.1:1068-6364 GCF_058782155.1 Methylobacterium sp. FW306-05-D | reverse complement strand
CGACGGGGCTGCGCGGGGCCGCCGCGTAGACGCTCGGCGGCGCGGGCGCACGCACCGGGGCCGGCCCGTGGGCGAGCTGCGCGGCGGGCGCCTTCGTGGGCTGGCGCGCCGACATCGGCGTGACGCCGTAGGGATCGTCCTCCTCGACGTCGATCGGGGCCTGCGGCGGGGCGGGCAGGCGCTCGGGCGGACGCGGACGGGCCGTGGCGCGGGGGGCGCCGTCGGCGCCGAGCTGCGGCACGAACTTGATCAGCGGCTGGCAGATGCGGCGCAGGCCGCGCGGGTCGTGCCGGGCGAGGTCGACGTGGATGTGGTCGTAGTGGAACACGTTCGAGCCCGGCGCCAGCACGGTGGAGAACCGGGCGCAGGCCCCGAGGAAGACCTCGCGCAGGAAGCCCTGCTCGGCCTCGGTGCCGCGCCAGCCGCCCTTCACGGTGATGACGTAGCCGTCGGCGAGCTTGAACGACATGATGTCGACGGCATTGCCGAAGGAATGCTCGGAGAGCTTGGCGCCGGCCTGGTTGTTGCGGCCCCGGCAGGCATAGGTGCCGGCGTTGATCTCGGCCACGGGCTGGCCGAAATACAGGTTGGCGGCCGGCTGGATGGTGTCGGCGAGCCAGGCCTCGGCCTCGGTCAGGGCCGGACAGGCCAGGGTCACCCGCTGCTTGAGGGCGACGGTGCCCTTGCCCAGGCGGGTGACGCGGTAGGGCTGCAGCATGCCGCAGACGCCCGGCCCGCTGATCTCCTTGACGGGGGTGACGAACTCCGTCGTCTCCACCAGGCGCTTGGCGTTGCAGGCCTGCTCGGTCTGGTCACGCCAGGGCTCGCGCTGCTCAAACTTGTTGAGAGCACAGCCGGTGAGGCCCGCGCCGAACAGCGTCAGGGCCGAGAACGCGAATACGCTACGCCACATGACCCGTAAGATGCGCAGGGTTGCGTAAACGATGCGTCAACGATGCGGTGCAGGTCCCCATCCTGTGGACGGGTGTTGACAGGAGTCGGCCGAGACCGGACCAAGCCTCCATGCTCTCCCTCGTCGATCTCCGCACCCGCATCATTGCCGGCACCCTCGACCCCGCCGGCGCCATCCGCCTCGCCGAGGCCGCCATCGCGGCCCGCGACCCCGGCATCGGGGCGATCGTCACCCAGAATCCCGCACCGGCGATCGCCGGCTCGGGGCCGCTGGCGGGCATCGCGGTGGGGGTCAAGGACATCATCGACACCGCCGACCTGCCCACCCAGATGGGCTCGCCGATCTATGCCGGCTGGCAGCCGAAGGCGGATGCCGCCATCGTGGCGCGCCTGCGGGCGCTCGGCGCCGTGCCGCTGGCCAAGACCACCACCTCGCCCTTCGCGAGCCACGACCCCACCGCGACGGTGAACCCGCGCGACCCCGGCCACACGCCCGGCGGCTCCTCGGCGGGCTCGGCCGCGGCCGTCGCCGCCGGGATGGTGCCCCTGGCGCTCGGCACCCAGACCGGCGGCTCCGTGATCCGCCCGGCGGCCTTCTGCGGGGTGGCGGCGATCAAGCCGTCCTTCCGGCTGCTGCCGACGGTGGGCGTGAAGACCTTCTCCTGGGCCCTCGACACCGTCGGGCTGTTCGGGGCCGGCATCCGCGACGTCGCCCGGGGCCTGAGCCTGATCGCCGACCGGCCCGCCCTCGACCTCGACGCAGCCCCCCAGGCCCCGCGCCTCGGCCTCTGCCTCCAGGGATTCGCGGATGCTCCCGATGCGGACGCCCTTGCCGCCCTGACCCGGGCCGCCCGCGTGGCGGAAGCCGCCGGCGCCCGGATCGTCGACCTCGTCCTGCCGGCGCCGCTGCCGGAGGCCTGGGCGCAGCACGCGATCATCCAGGATTACGAGGCGCGCCAGGCGCTGGCCTGGGAATACGCCCATCACCGGGCGCGGCTCAGCCCGGAACTCGGCGCGCAGCTCGACGCGGCCCAGGATCTCGTGGCCGCCCAGTACGACGCGGCCCGCCGCGCCGCCCACCGGGCCCGGCGCGCGCTGAAGGACCTGTTCGGAGACTTCGACGCGATCCTGACCCTGTCGGCCCCGGGCCGGGCGCCCGCCGGCCTCGGCACCACGGGCGACGCGCGCTTCAACCGCCTCTGGACCCTGATGGGCGTGCCCTGCGTCACCGTCCCGGTTCCCGGCGACGGCCTGCCGCTCGGCGTGCAGGTCGTCGCCCGCTTCGGCGACGACGGCCGCGCGCTCGCCGTGGCGGGGATGATCGAGCGGGCCCTGGCGGCGTAGCGTCCGGAACACCTTGAGCCGACGAGACCCAGGGGCTATCGCCCCGCTCGTCCCCAACCCGTGCCACTGACGGTCGCCCCGATGCATCCCTGGAAACAGGCCGTGGCCCGAGCCTTCGACGGGGCCGAGGGCTATGACGGCGCAGCGGCGATCCAGGCCGAGGTGGCGGGGCGGCTGGCGCGGTGCATCGCCGGCGAGGCCCTGGCGCCGGCGCCGCGCATCCTCGAGATCGGCTGCGGCACCGGCCTGCTGACGGCGGCCCTGCGCCGGCACCTGCCGGAGGGGCGCCTCGTCGCCTCGGACATCGCCCCCGCCATGGTGCGGCGCTGCCGCGCCCGCCTGCCCGGGGCGTCCGGCCCGGCCTTCCTCGTCATGGATGCGGAGCGGCCCGCCCTGGCGCCCGGCTTCGATCTCGTCGCGTCGAGCCTCGCCGCGCAATGGTTCGAGGACCTGCCCGGGAGCCTGGCGCGCCTCGCGGGGCTGCTGGCGCCCGGCGGCCTGCTGGCGGTGGCGACCCTCGGGGCGGCCACCTTCGCCGAGTGGCGGGCGGCGCACGCGGCCCTCGGCCTGGAGGCGGCCACACCGACCTATCCGACCCTGGGGGAGCTTGCCGCGCTGACGGTCTCGGGCTGCACCCTCGCGGTCTCCGCCGAGCCCCTGGTCGAGGTCCATGCCGACGGGCGCGCCTTCCTGGCTTCGCTGCGGGCCATCGGCGCCGGCACCCCGGGCACGGCGGGGTCCCTCTCGCCCGGGGCGATGCGGCGGGTGCTGCGGGCCTTCGAGGCGGGGGGCGCGCGGGTCACCTACGAGGTCGCGACCCTGCTCGTCCGGCGCGACCGACAGGGTTAAGGGTTTTCACGTGCAACAGCGGCTCAGGCCGCGGCCTCGCGATCGCCGTCCGCGCGCCGGTGCAGCAGGAACACGCCCTGCGCGCCCATCAGGTTCCAGACCCACCAGGGCATCGCGAAGCGCATCGGCCGGCCCCTGGCATCCAGGGCGGTGGCCTTCTCGATCTCGGCATTCACCGTCCGGCACAGGCCGACGAAGTCGCGGATCGTGCAATGGTGGATGTTCTGGGTCTCGTACCATTCCTCCGGCATCAGCGCGGTGACCGGCATGCGCCCGCGGAGCGCCAGTTCAGAGCGGACCCGCCAATGGCCGAAATTCGGGAACGAGATGATGACCTGCCGGCCGATGCGCAGGAGGTGCTCCAGCACGATGCGCGGGTTTCGGGTCGCCTGGATGGTCTGGGACAGGACCACCACGTCGAAGGCGTCGTCGGGGTAGTTCGCCAGATCGGTGTCGGCATCCCCCTGGATCACCGGCAGGCCGCGAGCGAGGCAGGCGTTGACGCCCTCCCGCGACAGCTCGATGCCGCGTCCGTCGACGCCGCGCCGGTCGCGCAGCAGGGCGAGCAGGGCGCCGTCGCCGCAGCCGATGTCGAGCACCCGGGCGTTCGCCGGCACCAGGTCGAGCACCACGAGGTGGTCGACGCGGGTGCTGCCGGCCTCCTCCCGCGGCAGGGTCTCCGCCGTCTCCCAGGGCCGATGCGCGGAGGCGTTCGATCCCGTCACAGGCCGCGGGCCCGGGCGGCGGCGTCGATGTAGCCGCGCGCGGCGGCGAACATCGCCGGCTCGTCGAGGAGGAAGGCGTCGTGGCCCTTGTCGCTCTCCACCTCCACGAAGGCGACCGGGGCCGAGGCCGCGTTCAGGGCGTGCACGATAGCGCGGGATTCGGAGGTCGGGAACAGCCAGTCGGAAGTGAAGGACATCACGCAGAACCGGGTCTTGGTGCCCTTGAAGGCGTTGGCCAGCACCCCGCCCCGGTCGGCGGCGAGATCGAAGTAGTCCATCGCCCGGGTGAGGTAGAGATAGGCATTGGCGTCGAAGCGCTCGACGAAGCTGAGGCCCTGGTGGCGCAGGTAGCTCTCGATCTGGAAGTCGGCGTTGAACGAGAAGGTCGGCGCGGAGCCGCCCTGGAAGCGGCGGCCGAACTTCCGGTGCAGGGCCGGCTCCGACAGGTAGGTGATGTGCGCGCCCATGCGGGCCACACCCAGGCCCTTGGCCGGCCGGGTGCCGGCCTCGAGGTAGCGCCCCTCGGCCCAGGCCGGATCGGCCATGATCGCCTGCCGGCCGACCTCGTGGAAGGCGATGTTCTGGGCCGAGTGGCGCGGGCCGGTGGCGATCGGCATCGCGGCGAAGACCCGCTCGGGGTAGCTCGCCGCCCATTGCAGCACCTGCATGCCGCCCATGGAGCCGCCGATGCAGAGGAACAGGTCGCGGATGCCGAGGCGGTCGAGCAGCATCGCCTGGGCCCGGACCATGTCGCGGATGGTCACCAGGGGGAAGTCGAGGCCGTAGGCCCGGCCCGTGGCCGGGTCGATCGAGGCCGGGCCGGTGGAGCCCATGCACGAGCCGATGACGTTCGAGCAGAGGACGAAGTAGCGGTCGGTGTCCACGGGCTTGCCCGGCCCCACCAGGGTCTCCCACCAGCCGCGCTTGCCCGTCACCGGATGGGTGTGGGCGAAGTGCTGGTCGCCCGTCAGCGCGTGGCAGATCAGGACGGCGTTGGAGCGGTCCGCGTTGAGGGTGCCCGCCGTCCGGTAGGCGATCTGGAAGGGGGCGAGCTGCACGCCGGCATCCATCGCCAGGGGCTCGTCCAGGCCGAACCGCGCCACGAGGCCCTTCGGCTCGCGGGCCTGGGACAGCTCGGCGCCCGGCGCGTCGGCGCGCGCCGAGTCGTCTTCGGGCGTGCCTGGCTTGAGGGCGGTATCCAGCGACATGGCCATGAAACGGGTTGGAGGAGGCGGCGCGTCGGTCGGGGCGGAACGGAAGGGACGGCGCGGCGTGCCATCCGGAGATCGGGACCATGCGTCGTGAGGCGTTGAGGTAGTGTGCGCTCCCTCACGCGTCAACGAAAGGGCGCCGGGGCCACGCGGCGCGCGGGGTTTCAGAACCGGCGGGCCGATCCGGTTCGGGGCAAACGGCTCTGGTCCTTCGGCGCGTGCGATCGTAGACCGGGCGACGGCGCCGGGGAGGCG
>NZ_JBYSXL010000133.1:0-1058 GCF_058782155.1 Methylobacterium sp. FW306-05-D | reverse complement strand
CCCCGGCCCCGGCTCTCCCGACCCTCCCCACCGCAGCCTCGCGAGCCCCCGATGCGCTTCACGACGAGACCCGCGCCGCCCCTCGACAATCTCGGCGACCTGCGCGCCGAGATCGACCGGATCGACGCCGAGATGCACGCCCTGCTGATCCAGCGCGGGTCGATCATCGACCGGCTGATCGCGGTCAAGCGCACCTCGGCCAGCGGCTCGGCCTTCCGCCCCGGGCGCGAGGCCTCGATGATGCGGCGGGTCGCCGAGCGCCACCGGGGCCTGCTGCCCCTCGACACCGTGGAGGGGATCTGGCGGGTCATCATCGCCACCTTCACCTACGTCCAGGCGCCGTTCTCGGTGCATGCCGACATCTCGGGCGGGGATGCGCCGATGCGCGATTCCGCCCGCTTCCATTTCGGCTTCACGGTGCCCTACCGGCCCCACCCCACCTGCCTGGCGGTGATCGAGGCGGTGGCCGCCTCCCGGGGCGATCTCGGCATCTTCCGCCTCGATCCGGACGGCTCGGGTCCCTCCACCGACGCGGCGCCCTGGTGGGAGGGGCTCGTCGGCGAGGGCCGCCCCAAGGTCATCGCGCGCCTGCCCTTCATCGAGCGGCCCACCCATCCGGCCGGCACCCCGGTCTTCGTGGTCTCGAACCCGCTGGACGATCCGGCCGCGGCCCAGCGCGACTGGGTCCTGCACGCCACCCGCGTCGCCGCCTGGGAGCCGGAGGCCATGCGCGCCCTGCAGGACCTCTACGGCGAGGTCGTCGCCCGTGCGCCCGGGCCCGGCGGCCACGGCCTCCTCCTCGCCGTTCCGGGCGGCGTCAGCGCCCGGCAGTTGCACGAGGCCCTGACTCGGGCCGGCGCCGCGCCCGAGACCCTCGACGAGATCGGCAGCCACGCCGCCCGCTTCCGGGTCTGAGGGACGCGGGCCTGAAGCACGGGGCCGGCTCGCCATGCCGGGCGAGCTTTGTTAGACGGGCGCTTCGCCGAACCACCGGCGGCCTCCAGGTCTCCCCCATGTCCGCTGCTCCGATCGCCTCCGCCCCCCCGGCTCCCTCGCGC
>NZ_JBYSXL010000132.1:0-6862 GCF_058782155.1 Methylobacterium sp. FW306-05-D | reverse complement strand
TCCGATCGCCACGATCAGCTCAGGGTCCACCTCCAACTCTTCATCGATGCCTCCAACCACGCCCGCCGGCTCAAGACCCTACGCGGCCTCACACCCTACGAATGCATCTGCCAAGCTTGGACCAAAGAACCCGAACGCTTCAGGGGCAATCCGACACGCCTCATCCCGCGACCGTACAGCTAGCTTACATCGACGGGGACGCCCCGAGGCCGACGACGGTGGACGGCTTCGAGGTCTCGTACATGCGCAGCCTCTACGAAGCTGGCTTCGAGAACGCTCGATTCGGGACCGCGTGGCGGAGCAAGGTTCCTCTGACCTCGCCCGGCGACGTCGCAAGCTCAGTCGAAGCGCCTCGGCGAAGCCCTTAGTCCGGGTTTACGGGCGGACGTGGCTTTCCTGATGCTCGTCGTCGAAGGCCCCAAGTAGTGACCGCCGGACCCGTCGCATTCCATATGCGAACCAGTTTGTTCCAAGGATCGCAGAGGATGAGGTCATCGCCGTCCTATCGGACTTCGTGGCGGGTGTATTTGGCAGCCGCCTGAAGCGCCGTAAGGTAAATCAAGTCACGCAGCTTATATCTCTACGGCGATTTGGACCTACCCATATGTTCGCTTTCGGGTAGCTCTTCCTGGCAACCGATACGACTATGTCGGGTCAGGACCCGGCCGTCCGCTCTAAGACCGGGTTGGGTGGAATGCCGCCTGACTGCTATTGGATTGGGATGTTGTTGGACTGGACGTTGACTGGATGGGGGCCACATAGCCAGCCGGCCAAAAAACCGGACTCTTCTGGCTTCGCTCCGATGGGCACGAATTGCTTCGACGTCATGTCGACCTGACCGGCGGGCTTTGGGCCACGCTGATTGAGCGGATCAAACTGGACCGAAGGTCCGCTGATGCCCTACTCAGAAGCGCGAACCGACGTTTGCGGGAAGTTCGTCGTGCCAGCGCATCCTTCTTGGTTTGGCTGTCAATTGAATTACGCCGTTTGATATCTGCATCTTCACGACCGGACGAGGAAAAAACCTTCACCAATGGGTTTTTCCTTTTGGTTAAGGATTTTTTTACCCTCGATCTTTTTCGAATCTGTGCGAGGTTCGGCGCAAGGGCAATCGCAGGCCCGAACGACGGCAACCGTTACCCTCATCGACTTCGCGGGGAACGTTCCATGTGCGCCAAACCAGGCCCAAAGACTGCTCATCAGGATCATCGAACGCGCCTACCGTCATGGTCGTGTGTCACCCACGCCTGACGGACACGGTCGCGACTGAGGTCGCCGAGCCACCCACACACTGACCCGCCCCATCCGGCTCGACCGCCTTCGTGCGGGTGCGAGCTGACATGCATCATTCCGATCCGAAATCCGGGGCAGCGGCCGACGCGCGTCCCATCGATGACCCATGTGCCGAGGAGACCGCCATGTCCGTCACGTTCACGGTCGACACCAACGACCTCCGTCATATCCTGGCGCAGATCCGCATTGCCGAGGAGTTCGCGGCGCCCGGCAATACGCGGACACTGCAGGAAATCATCGGTCCGGACGCGGCCCTGCTTCCCTATGGCCTGCGGGCCGTCGACGGAAGCAACAACAACCTCCTTCCGGGGCAGAGCCTTCTCGGCGCGGCGGACCAGCCGTTCCCGCGTCTTCTGCCGGCCCAATACACCACCGGCACGGGCCAGTTCGACGCCAACGGGCCGGCCCCCGACGGCCTTGTCACCAACAACGACTACAGCACCTCCGGCACGGTGGTGGACACCAGCATCCGGACGGCCAGCAACCTCATCGTCGACATGAGCCCGCACAACCCGGCCGCGGTCGCAGCCTGGTTCGCCAACCCCATCGCCCAGGCGGCCTATGCGGCGGCCCACGACGGTGCGGCGCCCCCGGCGGGCTACGTTCCCACCGCCACCGAGATCGCCTTCATCCCGAACCAGTCGCCCGACATCGGCCTGTCACCGCCCTTCAACGGCTGGATGACCCTGTTCGGACAGTTCTTCGACCACGGGCTCGACCTCGTCACCAAGGGTGGCAACGGCTCGGTCATCGTCCCCCTGATGCCCGACGACCCGCTGATCGCCGGCGGCGACGGCGTCCTCAATACCGCCGACGACCTGCCGGAAGCCCAGCGCTTCATGGTCCTGACCCGCGCCACGCCCGTGACGGGACCGGGCGCCGACGGGGTGCTCGGCACGGCGGACGACGTCCGCACCGCGGTCAACACCACGACGCCGTGGATCGACCAGAACCAGACCTACACCTCCCATCCCTCGCATCAGGTCTTCCTGCGCGAATACGTCCGGGTCGACGTGACCCCAAGTGACGGCGTGGCCAATCCCGTCACCCTCGCGACCGGAAACCTCCTCAACGGCGGCGCGGACGGCAAGGCCATCGCGAACTGGGCCGAGGTGAAGGCCCAGGCCAAGGCGATGCTGGGCATCGAGCTCGTGGATACGGACATCCACAACGTCCCCGTCCTGATGACCGATCCCTACGGCCGCTTCATCCCGGGCCCCAACGGCTACGCGCAGATGCTGATGCAGCCGGACGCGACCCATGCCACCACGTGGTTCAAGGAGGGAACGGCGGTCGGCATCCGCACGGTCGGCGCCGTCATGACCGGCCACGCCTTCCTCGACGACATCGCCCATAGCGCCGACCCCATCGTCCAGGGGCGGGCAGTGGCGGCCGACACCGACACGCTCACCGGGAATGCGGTCGCCATCAATCCCCAGACCGGGGCCAACCTCGCCTACGACAACGAGCTTCTCGATAGGCACTTCATCACGGGTGACGGGCGCGGCAACGAGAACATCGGCCTCACCGCGGTCCACACCATCTTCCATTCGGAGCACAATCGCCTCGTCGAGGCCAACAAGCAGACCATCCTGGCCTCGGGCGATCTCGCCTTCATCAACGAATGGCTGAGGGTCGACCTGACCGCCCTGCCGACCACGCCGGCCCAGGTCGCCGCACTGCAATGGGACGGCGAGCGCCTGTTCCAGGCCGCGAAGTTCGTCACCGAGATGCAGTACCAGCACCTCGTCTTCGAGGAGTTCGCGCGCACCGTCCAGCCGAACGTCGATCCGTTCGTGTTCACCAACAGCGCCGACCTCAACCCGGCCATCACCGCCGAGTTCGCGCATGTCGTCTACCGGTTCGGGCATTCGATGCTGGCGGACACGATCGACCGCATCGGCTTCGACATGAAGCCGGTCGATGCCGACCTGACCGTCGCCGGAACGCAGGAGCTCGGGCTCATCGAGGCGTTCCTCAACCCGGTGGCCTTCACGGCGAGCGGCGTCGACACCGAGGCCGCGGCGGGCGCGATCATCCGCGGCATGACCCGCCAGATCGGCAATGAAATCGACGAGTTCGTGGTCGATTCCCTGCGCAACAATCTGCTCGGGCTGCCGCTCGACCTGGCGACGCTCAACATCGCGCGCTCCCGGGAACAGGGCGTGCCCTCCCTGAACGAGGCCCGCGCGGAATTCTACGCGATGACCTCCGATGCCAAGCTCAAGCCCTACACGAGCTGGGTCGACTTCGCCCAGAACATCAAGAATCCGGCCTCGGTGCTCAACTTCATCGCGGCCTACGGCGATCACGACCTCATCACGCAGGAGAGCACCCTCGCCGGCAAGCGCGCCGCAGCGACCGCGCTGGTGTTCGGCATCTCGGTCGACGTGCCGGACGACCCGTCGACCCCGGGAGACGACGCGCACACCATCGCGCCGCCCGCGGATCGGCTCGACTTCCTCAACGGCACGGGAGCGTGGAACGCGGCGAATTCCGGCCTGAACGACGTCGACTTCTGGATCGGCGGCCTGGCCGAGGAGAAGATGGAATTCGGCGGAATGCTGGGCAACACCTTCAACTTCGTCTTCGAGACGCAGATGGAGAACCTGCAGAACGGCGATCGCTTCTACTATCTCAGCCGTACGCAGGGCATGAACCTTCTCAACGAGCTCGAAGCCAACACCTTCTCGGCCCTGGTCCAGCGCAATACCGACCTCGGCGACGAGGGCTCGTCACACCTCAACGGGTCGCTCTTCGGCCGCGCCGACCACATCCTCGAACTCAACCAGGGCAAGCAGGTCGGGGACGACCCGACGCAGGACGACCTGCTGCTGCAGATCCTGGACCCGAAGGTGGTGCGCATCGCACCGGGGGCCGACGTGGACAGCGACGGTCATGCCGATGGCGGGATGCTGAAGTTCAGCGGGGGCGAGCACGTCGTCCTCGGCGGAACCGAGGGCAACGACCGCCTGATCGGCGACAAGGGCATCGACACCCTCTGGGGCGACGGCGGCGACGATTATCTCAACGGCGGGATGGAATCCGATCAGATCTTCGGCGGCGACGGCGACGACGTCATTGAGGACCCCTTCGGCGACGAGTTCATCCGGGGCGGCGAGGGCAACGACGCCATCTCGGGCGGGCCGGGCCTCGACATCCTGTTCGGCGGTGGGGGCAAGGACTTCATCACGCACTCGACCGATCCGGTCGAGGTGTTCGCTGGCCGCGGCGATGACTTCGTCCTGGGCGGCAGCGCCGGCGACGGCCTGATGGGCAACGAGGGCGACGACTGGATCGAGGGCGGCGAGGGTTTCGACAGCCTCTCGGGCGAGAATTCGCAGCTGTTCTTCAACAGCATGATCATCGGTCACGACGTCCTCGACGGACAGGGCAACGACACTGACTACGATGGCGAATCCGGCGACGACATCATGGTCCAGGGCCCCGGCATCCAGCGCAACAACGGCATGCTCGGGTTCGACTGGTCGATCCAGAAAGGCGATCCGAACAACGGCCTCATCGATCTCGGCATCTCCCAGTTCGCGACCCAGCAGGCCCTCATCCTGCGCGACCGGAACGACTCGGTCGAGGCGGCCTCGGGCTGGAAGCACGACGACACGCTGATCGGGACGGACCGGCCGACGGGGGCGAACGGCCCCGGCCTGGCCGGCATCATCAACGGCCCGGCGACCGACAGCATGCTGCTGTCCCAGAACGTCGCCCTCATCGACGGCTTCGAGGCGCTGCTCAAGCTGACGCCCGGCGCAATCCGCGGTCAGACGGTGGGCAGCGACGCCACGCCCTTCGCGAGCCTCGCGCCCGACACCACGGTGTTCGACCCGCAGAACGGGGGCAACATCCTGCTCGGCGGCGCCGGCAGCGACACGTTCGATGCCAAGGCCGGCAACGACATCGTCGACGGCGACCGCTGGCTCAACGTGCGGATCAGCATCCGGGACGCCGCCGGCAATGAGGTGGCCACCGCCGACAGCCTCGCGGGCCAGATGTTCACCACCCCGGCCGGGCTCGCGAGCGGCACCGGTCCGCTCTATCTCGGCGGAATGACCCTTCAGGCGGCGCTGATGTCGCGGGCGGTCAATCCGGGCCAACTCAACATCGTCCGCGAGATCCTCGATGCCGGACAAGGCGCCGACGTCGATACGGCGATCTTCTCGGACGTGCGGGCGAACTACACCATCACCAACCTCGGCGACGGCAGCTTCCAGGTCAGCCACACCGGCTTTGCCGTCACCCCGACCCTGAAGCTGTCGGACGGCATCGATACGCTCCACAACATCGAGCGCGCGCAGTTCGCGGACGGAGCCGTGTTCCTCACCAACGTGCCCGCGACCGGGGCGCCGACCATCGACGACACGACGCCGACCGAACTGGCGGCGATCAGGGCCAACGTGGCCGGCATCGCCGACCTGAACGGCCTGCCCACGACCTTCGCCTTCCAGTGGCAATCCCTGTCGGCCGCCGGGACTTGGACCGACATCGCCGGCGCGACCGGCCAGACCTTCACGCCGCAACAGGCGCAGGTCGGGCTCCAGGTCCGCGTCGCGGTGAGCTTCACCGACCAGGGCGGTTATGCCGAGCGCGTCGTCTCGGCCCCGACCGACGTGGTCGGCGACAACATCGTCGACAACGGCGTCGGCAACACGATCAACGGTACGGCGGGCGCCGACCGGATCCTCGCCAACGGCGGCAACGACACGGTGAATGCCGGGGCCGGTGACGACTTCGTGGACGGCGGGGCTGGCGCCGACACCATCGACGGGGCGGCCGGCAACGACACCCTCCAGGGCGGGACCGGCAACGACATCATCGATGCCGGGGCCGGCGACGACGTGGTGACCTGGAACGGCGGCGCGGCGCTCGGGCCGATCACCCTCGTCCCCACCGATGGGCGCGACGTGGTGAGAGGCGGCACCGAGGGCACCGTGGGAGACACCCTCGTGGTCAACGGGACCCTCGGTCTCGCCGAGACCTTCCGGGTCTACACGGTCGCCGCCTGGGGACAGGTCGCCGGCAACAACGTCGCCACGCTGAGCGCCGGCACCGAGATCGTCATCACCCGTACCACGGGAGCCGGCATCGGCGCCGTCACCACGGTCGTCGCCGAGTTGCAGGAGATCGAGGAGATCCGGATCGGGACCGCCGCGGTCTCGGTGCCGAACCCGCCGACCAATGCGGGGGCGGGCGACAGCGTCTTCCTGATCGGCAACTTCTCCACGACGAGCCTGAACCTCAACACCGTGACCATCGACGGCACCGAGGGCAACGACACCGTCGACATCTCCGGCCTGACCTCGGCCCACCGGATCGTGTTCCGGTCCAGCGGCGGCACCGACACCATCGTCGGAACGCTGCGGCCGCAGGACGTGATCGAGCTGGCGCCCGGCACGACCCGGGCGGACTACGTCGAGACGCAGGCGAACGGCGTCACCACCCTGACGAACGGCTCGCACAGCATCACCTTCGCGAGCTCGGGAACCCCGACCTTCGGCACCGTGCCGGCCGCCGGTGGGAATCCGCCGGGCGGGGGCGGCGGTACCGGTGGGGG
>NZ_JBYSXL010000131.1:0-6879 GCF_058782155.1 Methylobacterium sp. FW306-05-D | reverse complement strand
TCCCGGGTTCGAGGGGTTGGGGGATCAGGCGGGCAGGCGCTCGGTGATCGCCCGCAGGGTCAGGGTGGCGCGGGCCTCGCCGCTGGCGGGGTCGCGCCGCACGGCGATGGCGTCGAGGTCGAGGCGCACCAGGGCGTGGCCCGAGAGGGCGAGGGGCGCGTCCTGCAGGAGGTCGGCGATGCGCTCGGCGGCGTCGACCGCGCTGCGGAGCGAGCCCGGCCGGGCGTAGACCGTCAGGCCGAGGGCGTGCCGGTGGCGCCGGGCGCCGTCGACGGAATCGTCGCGGATCTCGGCATCGCCGAACAGGGCGTAGACCGGCGCGACGCCCCGCGGCGGCTCGTCGGCGAGGCGCAGCGAGCCGCCCATCAGGCGGGCCAGGGGCGCGTCGGTGGCGAGGTAGGCGAGGATGGCGGCGCGCAGGGCCAGGAGCGGGCTGGTGGGCGAGCCGGTGGGGGACGGGCCTGGGCTCATGCGGCGGCCTCGGCGGGAAGTTCCTCGACCTGGCAGACGAGGTCGCGCCGACGCCCGTCCGGATCGCCGGCGCTGCGCACCGCGAAGCGGCGCGGGCCGCTGGCGAGGCGCATCGCCGGCGTGATCGTGGGCCCGAAGCGGAAGCGGACCCGGTGGGTGGCGACCGTCTCGGCGCGGCCGAACAGGAGCCGGTCGACCGGGCGCAGGGGCTCGATCGCGCCCCAGAGCAGCGGGCCGGCCTCGAAGCGGCGCACCACGCCGCCGAAGCCGTCGGGCGTCTCCACGGGGCGTTCGAGCACGAAGCGGCGGCGCCGCGCGCCGATCGGCACGCGGGTGAGGGGCTGCAGCATGGCGGGGATCTCCGGGGAGAAGGGCGCTACAGGCGCATCCGCCGCAGCGGCGCGACGAGGGCGGCGAGGGCGGGCGGGGGGACGGCATCGCCGGCCCCGTCGCCGCGATGCTCGAAGGCGTGGGCGACGAGGAGCCGGACCGCCTGGGCCAGGGCCGGGGGAACCGGCGGCCCAGCCCCGCCATAGCCGGCATCGACCTCGATCAGGGCGGCGCGCCGGTCGAGGGCGGGGACCGCCGGATCGATCAGGAGGCCGGGCGCCTCGATCCCGTCCTCGCCAAGCCGGACGAGCCCGGCGGCGAGGTCGGTGACGGTGCCGCTGGCATCGACGAGGCCCGCCCGCGCCACGGCCACCAGGGGGCTGAGCGGGAGGGGCAGCCGGCCGTCGCCGGGCCAGGCCGTGAGCATCAGGCGATAGCGCCCGGGCACCAGGATGCGGCGGGTCGCCACCTCCACCTGGGCCCGGGCCGCCGCGATCAGGCGCTGCACCAGGGCGTCCTCGGCGCCGCCGTCATCCGGGTCGAGGCGCAGGACGCCGTGCATCTCCGCCAGCGTGACCGGCTCGACGAGGGCGCTGTCGACGCGTATCGGGGTCATCGTCGTCTCCGTGTGGGGCCGTCCGAAAGAAGGATCGCGATGGCGCGCAACTCTGGCCGGAGCCGCCGCGCGGCGCGGCGCGGCGCCCCGGCGCTGCTGGGGTCCCTGCTGCTGCTCCTGGGTCCTGAGGCCTCCGGGCCGGCCGGCGCCGTGGTGGGCGGCCGGCCAACCCCCGAGGCGGCGGGCTCGGCCGTGATGGTGCTGTCCTCCAACGGCGGCGTCTGCACCGGCATCGTCGTGGCGCCGGACGCGGTGCTTACCGCCGGCCACTGCGTGGCGGCCCGGGCCGAGCACCGGGTGCACTACAAGGACGCGGCCGGCGCGCCGGTCCTGGCCGAGATCGCCGCCCGCGCGCTCCACCCGGGCTACGATGCCGGCGCGGTGGCGGGCCGCCGCCGCTCCGTCGACCTCGCCCTGGTGCGCCTGGCCAGTCCGCTGCCGGCCCGCTTCGTGCCGGCCGCCCTCAGCGCCGCGATGCCGCGGGCGGGCGCGCGCCTGACCCTGTCGGGCTACGGGGTCGCCGCGGCGGGCGACGCCCGCAGCACCGGGACCTACCGCAGCGTCGAGCTCGCCGTGGTCGAGCCCCACGGGCCGAGCCGCATCCTGGTCTGGCTCGGGGCCGGCCCCGGCGGGGCCAGCGCCTGCCAGGGCGATTCCGGCGGACCGATCGGCGCGGACGCGGCCGTCCTCGCCGTCTCCGCCTGGGCCGCCGGCAGGGCCTGCGGCGGCGTCTCCCAGGGCGTCCTCCTCGGCCCGCAGCGCGACTGGATCGACCGCACCCTGTCGGGCTGGGGCGCCGCCGCCCGCTGGTCCGGCGCCTGAGCGGCGCGACGGATGACGAAACCTCCGCGGAACCAGAGCTTGGCCGATCCATTGCCTTCCGATACGTTCCAGTCCGTTCTCGTCCAGACCATCGCCGGACGCGGGAGAGACACGATGTTGCCGACCGCGTTGCGCAAGGCTGCCCCCAGCACCACCGTCGCCCGCCGGCGCAGCCGGATCGGGGCGGCCTGCCTCGCCGCGGCCCTCGGCGCGCTGGCGCCGCTGCCGGCCTCCGCGGTGATCAACGGCGAGGTCTCGCGCGATCCCAACGGCCTGCGCGCCTCGGTGGTGCGGATCGAGAGCACCCAGGGCGAGATCTGCTCGGGCACCCTCATCGCCCGCGACCTCGTGCTCACCGCCGCCCACTGCGTGATGCATCAGGCCGGCTACAGCGTGGTGGCGGTCGACCGGGCCTTCCGGCAGCGCCGCATCAACGCGATCGCCTTCGCCATGCATCCCGATTTCGTGCCCGGCACCACGCCGGAGGACCAGCCGGGCATCGACCTCGCGCTGATCAAGCTCGCCGAGCCCCTGAGCGCCGACTTCCAGCCCCTCGATCCCCGCGGCGGCGCCATCAACACCGGCGACGCCGTCGACATCGCGGGCTTCGGCGTCGTGGCCGAGAACCGGCGCAACACCGCCCGCACCCTGCGCCAGGCCCACCTCGTCTCCATCGGCTCGCTCCAGGTCGCCAACCGGGTCACGGTGGTGACCGACCGCCGCCGCATGGCCGAGACGGCGGGCGCCGGCGCGTGCCTGGGCGATTCCGGTGGCCCGATCCTGCGCGGCGGCCCCGGCGGCTACCAGATCGTCGGCGTGGTGAGCTGGTCGAGCGGCGCCATGCGCCAGGACAAGAAGGCCCGCACCGCCTGCGGCGGCTTCACGGCCGTGACGCCCACCGGCGAGCATGCCGGCTGGATCAACGCCCGCGCCGCAGAATTCGCCCGCATGCCCTCCGGCGCCGCCATCGGGGCGACCCGGTCGGACTGGATGGCCAAGCCCGGCCGGAGATAAGCCCGGCCGACGCTGAAGTCCCGCCGACGCCAAAGTCCGGCCGGCGGCGCGGTCTCAGGCCGATCTGCCGAAGGTCTGTGCCGCTGTCGGGAAGCCGGCGACCTCCGGCTCGCCGAGGCCGAGATTGGCGGCGAGCAGGTGGCGCGGCACCTGCGCCAGCCAGGTCGAGAGCGAGGTCTCGGTGTAGGTGCCGCTGTCGTGCACGCCGACGATCTCGGCCGTCTCCGGCCCGATATTCTCCACCGAATGTCCGCAGGACCGCGGCAGGTAGGCGCAGTCGCCCGGGCCGAGCTCCGCCACGGCCATGCGCTTGTCCTGGCCGAACAGGGTCACGCGCGTCCGCCCCCGCACGACGTAGTGCCATTCGTTGGCGGCGGGATGCCAGTGGGGCGTGTGGATCGCACCGGATGCGAGGGTCATCAGAAGTCCGGTCATGCCCGCGGAAACCGGGAACGCGCGCGCCGGAGCCACCCGCAGGGCGCTGCCGCCCGCCTCGGCCACCGCCCGGGTCTCGGCGATGGCGAAGCGATGCGAGCGCGCCGGCGTCAGCGGCCTCGCCGCGCGGGCGGCTTGGCCGTCGCGGGACACGACGGGGCCCTGCATGATGTAGGTCTCGCCCGGGGGCATGGCCGCCAGGGTCGCGTTCGGCACGCCGAGGGCGTGGCCGAGTGTGGCGGAATCGAACCGGCTCATCCAGTCCGTCAGTCCGAAGGTGCCGTGCTCGCCGTAGAGGCCGTCGTCGAAGGCCAGGATGGCGTGGCACGGATCGGCCCCCAGGGTCTGGATCGCGTGCGCATGGCCGGCGGGAAAGTACCAGGTGTCGCCGGGCGCGAAGTTGACGATCTCCATCTCGCCCGCGGCGTCGATCACCGTCGCCTGGCAATGCCCGGCGACGATGTAGCCCCACTCGGACGAGGCGTGCCAGTGCATCTCGCGCACGCCGCCCGGGTTGAGGAACAGGTGCGCGCCCGCGATGCCCGTGGCGATGGGAAGCTGGCGGGTCGTGACGTCGCGGGCCCAGCCGCCGGAGGTGGCCTTGATCGGGCCTGCATCGAGCGAGGCCGTGAAGGCGGCGGCCGCGCCGGCCTTGCGCGGGATCGTCCGCAGGAAGCTGGAGGCCGGGGCGACGTCGGCCCCGGCGGCATGGCCGTCCTCCGCGGCGAAGGTCGGGCCCGCCGCCAAACTGCCGCCTGCCAGGCCGCCGCTCACCAAGCCGCTGCCGGCCGCGAGGGCCCCGAGGAAGAAACGGCGATTGGTCTGGTCCATCGGTGCCCCCTTGGCCGAGATGCGTCCCGTCGAGGCGTGCCCCACGCCGATCGGTATGCCCTGGTCGGAGGTCATCACCTCAGCTTGGCCGGAACATCATGCGTTTGATGGACGTCGCGACGCTTTCCCCGCGCCGCGAAGGCTCGCCCGCCCCGCGCCGCGAAGGCCCGCCCGATCCTCGACCCGGGAAACGCTGCGGCGCCCGCCATCGCCGCGACGCCGGGCGGCGCCGCCTGATGGACCAGGGCGAAATCGCCCGAGACCATGACGGTGAGGCCCTCCGCGCCCTCCGGAAATCCTGCCACGGGGTCATCGCCGTTCGCGGAACGCCGCACGGCTCCGCTTCCTGGCGCCTGCCGCGTCCGGCGTTCACCCCAGCACGGGGCCGGGGCCCGCGCCGCGCGCGAGACGGGTCCTATCCCGGCCCCGCGGGCCCGGACCAGCCTGCGAAGACGGCGGGGCGCGTCAAGGCTCGAAGGCGGCGGCCGGGCCGGTGACGTCGACTTCGACGTCGAAATTCCTGAAATGGTCCGGCAATTCCCGCGCCGCCGTCGGAGAGGCGGCGAAGACTTCGAAGGTCCAATCGTCACCGCGCGCGTTCGCCCCCAAGCCGACGGAACAGGCGTTTCGCCCGGCGATGTACTGAGCCGTGAACGCGTCCTTGGCCGCGACGGCCGCAGACTTCGAAGCAAGCCGTTTGTTACGCGGATCGGCCATGTCACGCTCCTGCAGGGGGGACGTAGATCTGAAGGGCCAAGGCATCGAGAACGGTGCGGATGGGATTTCCGTAGGGGATGCCGCCGCCTCGCGGTCCGCCCCCCTCGGTTCCGGCAAACAACACTGCGATCGGGCTACCGTCAGCGGCGCCGATCAGCGACCCGCCGTCGCCCCCGCGAACACGAAGTACCTCTGGGTTGTGCCGTGAATTCGACACCCGCGCATCCGTACGGGCGCCCCCGGGCCCGAAGGTCCGGGGGCTTCGCGCTCACGCGCCGAAGGACAGGAGCTTGATCGCGTCGAAGTCCTGCACGCCGCCGCCGACGCGCTTGGTCGTGTAGAACAGCACGTAGGGCTTGGCCGAGTAGGGGTCGCGCAGCACCCGCAGGCCGGCGCGGTCCACCACGAGGTAGCCGCGGCGGAAATCGCCGAAGGCGACCGAGAGGCTGTTCGCCGCCGCGTTCGGCATCGCCTCCGCCTCGGCCACGGGGAAGCCCATCAGGGTCGCGGCGGTGCCCGCGGCCAGGGGCGGCTGCCAGAGGTAGTTGCCGTCCGCATCCTTGAACTTGCGGATCGTGCTCTGCAGGCGCCGGTTCATCACGAAGGTGGCGTTCTGGCGGTAGCCCGCCCGCAGGCCGTAGACGAGGTCGAACAGCACGTCCGAGGGGTTGGCCGCCGGGAAGGCGCCGGCGACGCCCGTCGCCACGGTCCCGATCTTGCCCGGCACCCAGGCGGTGTTGGCCACGAGGTCGTAGGTCAGGAAGCCGCGCGGGCGGCTCGAGCCGTTGCCGGAGACGAAGGCGATGCCCTCCTGCTCGGCGAAGGTCGTCTCGACCTCGTCGGCGAGCCAGGAATCGATGTCGACGATGGCGTCGTCGAGGAGCGTCTGGGTCGCCGCCGGCATGGCGTAGAGCTCCATCGCCGGGAAGGTCAGCTCGGACAGGACCGGCGAGTCGGTCTGCGCCCGCGGCGCGGCCTCGGCGACCCAGCCCGCCACCGCGTCGCGCACCGAGACCGCGCGCTTGTACTGCCCGCCGGAAATGACCCGCACGGTGGCGAGAGACCGGATCGGCGACAGGTTGGCGAGCCGCGTCAGCACCATCCGCTCGACCTCGGCCGGCACGAGGTAGCCGCCGTCCGGGCCCGAGCCGGCCGAGAGGGCCTTCTCCTCCAGGCGCTTGAGACCGGCGCTCTCGCCGGCCCGGACATAGAGGTCGAAGGCGGCCTTGTGCTCGATGCCGGCGCCGTCGCGCGGGGCCGCGTCACGCCCCGTGACGCCGCCGGCCCCCAGGGGCGGGCGGCGGCCGTCGAGGGTGAGGCGGTCGAGGCGGGTGCGCGCCGTGTCGAGGGCGGCGTCGATGCGGGCGAGCTTCTCCTCGGTCAGCACGTCGCCGGAGGCGCGGCCCTCGATCGCGGCCAGCCGCGCGTCGTTGGTCTCCTTGAACGCCTCGAAGGCGCGGGCGAGCTCGGCCATGGCACTGCCCACCGCCGGATCGTTCGGGCCGGCGGCCTTGTCCTCCAGGGGCGGCAGCGCGCCCTTCACCTCGGGCGCGTGCGGGGCGGCGGCGTGGGTCTCGGAGGGGACGTGGACGGTCATGCGAACCTCGCGGAGCGGAGGGGACGGATGGCGGCGGGCCGGAGCC
>NZ_JBYSXL010000130.1:0-6907 GCF_058782155.1 Methylobacterium sp. FW306-05-D | reverse complement strand
CTTCAGAGGTGAGGACGGCGGCGGCTCCGGCGGCTCCGGCGGCTTCGGTGGGGGTGGCGGCGGCGGCGTCTTCAGTGCCGGTGACGGCGGCTTTGGTGGAGGCAACGGCACCATCAATGGCGGCGGGGGGGGGCTCGGTGCAGGTGGCGCGATCTTCGTCCAACAAGGCGGCAGCCTGACGTTCAAGGGTGGCAGCGTCGCGGGAGGTAGCGTCGCGGGAGGTGCCGGCAGTCTGGGAGCAGGTGACGGCTCGGCCTTCGGCTCTGGTTTATTCTTGCAAGGCAATCAGCAGGTTACGCTGGCAGCTTCTTTGGCCCAGCTACTCACCATCAGCGCTCCCATTGCTGACCAGACTGGCTCAGGGGGCATAGGCGACAATGCAGGCGCAGGTAGCTTGCTGATCCAGGGGCCGGGCACGGTTCTGCTCTCAGGCACCAACACCTACACAGGCACGACCACCGTTCAAGCCGGCACGTTGTTGATCAATGGCTCTATCAATAATTCAGCCACGACCGTCACTGGAGGTACTCTCGGGGGCTCAGGGGCGACTGGCACTGTTGCTGTCCTGAGCGGGACTCTTTCGCCCGGCAGCGTGTTTGGGTCTGGCAGCTCAACGGCCATTCTCAAGACCGGCTCTCTCAGTCTGGCTAGTGGTACGACCTACCTTGAGGAAATCGGTGGTAACACGACTGGGCAGTACGATCAGACCAGCGTGACAGGGACGGTTAACCTCAACAGCGACGGCGGTGTAGGCGCCAGTCTCAACCTAAGTTTCGCGAGCAGCTTCACGCGAATGCCCAATCAGAGCTTCACGATTATTAGGAACGACGGAATTGACCCGGTTGTGGGCACCTTTGCTGGTTTAGCTCAGGGCGCAGTGCTGACATCTGCGGGAAACACATTTCAGATCAGCTACCAGGGTGGGGACGGCAACGACGTCACCCTCACACGCATTCGTCAATCTGATCTCGCTGTGACGATCACGAATGGAGCCTCAACAGTCGCCCCCAGTGGCCAAACAAGCTATACGCTCACCGTATCGAACGCCGGTCCTGACACGGCAACCAACGTGTTGCTCTCGGACCTTCTACCTGAGGGTGCGGATTTCATATCTCTCGTTCGGAGTTCCGGCCCAGATTTCACTTTCACCACACCTGCGGTTGGGCAAAGTGGTACGATTACAGGAACAACGGCAGCTCTCGCAGCAGGAGCAGTTTCAACCTACATCCTGACGGTTGCTGTCGACCCGGATGTCGTTCTCGGGACAGACTTTACCCACAAAGCAACTGTGAGCTTAGGTGACACAGCCTCCATTGACCCGGTCTCCTTCAACAACAGTAGCATTGACTCCGACACCGTAAGTCCGTCGCCTACGGCCATCTTGGGCTCGAACGCCTCGGAAATCTTGATAGGCACTGGACTCAACGACGTGCTGTACGGGTTGGGCGGTAACGACCAACTCAACGGCAGGGCTGGCGCGGACACCATGCATGGTGGGCTCGGCAACGACACCTTCAACGTCGAGAACGTTGCAGATGTGGTGGTCGAGTACGCTAGCGAGGGGGTCGACGTCGTTAATGCCACTGTGAGCTACACGCTTTCTGCCAACGTCGAGACCCTCATCCTACTGGGCACAGGCGCAATCGACGGCACTGGCAACGAGTTGGCCAACACCGTCACGGGCAATGAAGCAGATAACCGGCTGTTCGGGCTAGACGGCAACGACAGCTTACGCGGCAACGGTGGGCTCGACCTGTTGAATGGTGGTCAAGGCAACGACTACCTTTCGGGTGCAGCGGGCGACGACACCCTGATTGGCGGAGCGGGCACTGACTTGGTGTACGGTGGAGCAGGCGCAGACTCCTTCGTGTTCCAAGCCCTGTCGGACTTCGGTCCGGCCTCAGCTCCGGACCGCATCGGCGAATTCTTGTCGGTCCAGGGCGACAAGATCGACCTGTCGGCGATCGATGCAAACGTGGCCCTGAGCGGTGACCAGGCCTTTGGTTACATTGGAGCGGCTGCATTCAGTGGGGCGGCGGGTGAGCTGCGGGTGCTCAAAAGCTCTGGCGGCAACTTCATCGTTTCGGGCGATGTAGACGGGAATGGCACGGCCGACTTCCAATTCCTTGTGACCACCTCAGCCTTGGTCGCAACAGACTTCCACCTGTGAGATCAGCGTGGAGGGGCAAACTCCCCCCCCCACGCTGACTGGCGATCAATACCCCTGCTTACGCTTCCTGCTACACTCACAATTGTCCGACAAACAATCGCTTTCCAGACACGCTTGAAGAGACGGGCTAGCATCGCAGGTGCCAAGCGGAGGCCTATCCGAAAAGTATGATCGGACATCATCTGCCGGGAATACGCTCCAGAAGGCACTCCCGACTGAGGAACGTGTGGCGCGCCGAAGAAGGCAGACAGCCTCAGCAAAGCCTCCGTGCTTGGTAGGCTGGACAGACGAAATTCGTCCTGAAGAAACAGGCAAGGCGGCGGAACCATGCGCCTTGAACAGCCATCGTCTGGATTCAACTGCGGCCGAATCTATGGAGTTCTGGTCACCGCCGTGCCGATATGGGTCCGGACAGTCAGTGCGATCGAGGCGACGCCAAGCACCGTCGGATGCGCGCTAAGCGGTCACGAGGCGACGAAGCAGGCCTCGGTAGATCGTGTGCGGGCCTGACGAGGTATCGGGACACGAAAAACCCGCCGCGGCCGGAGCGGGGCGGGGGAACGCTCATCGGCCCGCGTCACGCCAGTTCGGCGACGGGTGACCGCCCCGTCGTCACGAAACACGGCGTCATCCGCAGCAGGTACGCGCAGGGTTCAACGAGTCAGGGCGACCGAGCGGCCTGCCTGCCCCGCATCACGCACGCCCCACGCAGATCGCGCGCATCGCGCGACCGAATGTTCGGCGAGCGGCGCTTCGGGGCAGCACTGGAATTCTGGGAGAGGATGACCGATACGCGAACCGCAGGGATCATCCGGCTGGCGCGTCAGGCTCTTTTGCTGACCTGCAGGGGTCGACGGTGCAGGAGAACCGCGGAAAATCTTGATTTCGACAATCAGAAATCAAGTGGTGCCCAGGAAAGGACTCGAACCTTCACCTCTTGCAAGACTGGTACCTGAAACCAGCGCGTCTACCAATTCCGCCACCTGGGCTCGTCGGGGCCGCTGGGCGGCGCCGACGCGGTTTCGTTTAGGCGGGGCCGGGCCGGCCGTCAATCCGCTTCTGCGGGGATTCTTCGCCGCTCGCGCGGGGATTTTTCGCTCCGCGCCGGGATTGCCCGGCCGGCCCGGCGCCCGGGGCTCAGGCCTCGCTGCGCCACTCGCGGATGTCGACGAAGCGGCCGGCCACGGCCGCCGCCGCCGCCATGGCGGGGGAGACGAGGTGGGTGCGGCCGCGATGGCCCTGGCGTCCCTCGAAGTTGCGGTTCGAGGTCGAGGCGCAGCGCTCGTTCGGGCTGAGACGATCCGCGTTCATGCCGAGGCACATGGAGCAGCCCGGCTCGCGCCAGTCGAACCCGGCCGCCTTGAGGATCCGGTCCAGCCCCTCGGCCTCGGCCTGCTGCTTCACGAGGCCGGAGCCCGGCACCACCATGGCCGAGACGTTGGCGTGGACCTTGCGGCCCTCCACCATCTTGGCCACCGCCCGCAGGTCCTCGATGCGGCCGTTGGTGCAGGAGCCGATGAAGACCCGGTCGAGGGTGATGTCGGTGATCCTGGTGCCGGGGGTGAGGCCCATGTAGTCCAGGGCCTTCTCCTTCGACTGGCGCTTGTTCTCGTCCGCGATCCGCGACGGGTCGGGCACGGCTCCCGAGATCGAGACCACGTCCTCGGGGCTGGTGCCCCAGCTGACGATGGGCGGCAGGTTGGCCGCATCGAGACGCACCTCGCGGTCGAAATGGGCGCCCGCGTCGGTCACCAGGCTCTCCCAGTAGGCCCTGGCGCGGGCGAAGGCCTCGCCCTTCGGCGCCTTCGGCCGGCCCTCGACATAGGCGTAGGTGGTGGCGTCCGGCGCCACCAGGCCGGCGCGGGCGCCGCCCTCGATCGACATGTTGCAGATCGTCATCCGGCCCTCCATCGAGAGGGCGCGGATGGCCTCGCCGGCATACTCGATGACGTAGCCGGTGCCGCCGGCGGTGCCGATCTCGCCGATGATCGCCAGGATGATGTCCTTGGCCGTCACGCCCGGCGGCAGGGTGCCGTCGACGCTGACGCGCATGTTCTTCGCCTTCTTCTGCAGCAGCGTCTGGGTGGCGAGCACGTGCTCCACCTCCGAGGTGCCGATGCCGTGGGCGAGCGCCCCGAAGGCGCCGTGGGTCGAGGTGTGGCTGTCGCCGCAGACGATGGTCTGGCCCGGCAGGGTGAAGCCCTGCTCCGGCCCGATCACGTGGACGATGCCCTGGCGCCGGTCGAGGGCGTCGTAGAACTCGATGCCGAAGTCGCGCACGTTCTCGGCCAGCGCCTCCAGCTGGATGCGGCTCTCCGGGTCCTCGATGCCGAAGCGGCGGTCGGAGGTCTGCACGTTGTGGTCGACCACCGCGAGGGTCTTCTCCGGGTGGCGCACCCGGCGCCCGGCCACGCGCAGGCCCTCGAAGGCCTGGGGGCTGGTGACTTCGTGGACGAGGTGACGGTCGATGTAGAGGAGCGTGGAGCCGTCGGGCTCGACATCGACGACGTGGTCGTCCCAGATCTTGTCGTAGAGGGTGCGCGGCGCGGTCATGGCGTGGCTGTTCTGGTTGTTCTGCGGGAAACGGGTCTTCGCCTCCCTTTAGTAGTGTTCCAAGGCGCGCAGCGGAAGTGGGGCGCCGCGAAACGGGCGCCCCGCCTGCGCCGGGCGGATGGCAGCCCGGAGGGGCCCGCATGGGGGCTCGGGGCCCCGCCGCGCGGTCACTGGACCGGTCCGGACCCGCGGCCTAAAGCTGTCGGCATCCCGGCCCCGCCGGGCCCCGCGCCACCTCCGAGCCCCGGCGAGATCCCCATGCAGCCCCTCGACGTCCTGATGCTCAAGGCGATGCATCCCGAGGTCATGGACGCCGTCGCGCGGCGCTTCACCCTGCACCGGCTCGACACCGTCCCCGATCGGGAGGCCTTCCTCGCCGAGACCGGCCCGCGCATCCGCGGCCTGGCGACGGGGGCGCAGGCGCCGGTGGACCGGGCCCTGCTCGCCCGCCTGCCGGGCCTCGAGATCATCGCGAGCTTCGGCGTCGGCTACGACACCATCGACACGGCGGCGGCGGCCGACCAGGGCGTCGTCGTCACCAACACGCCGGACGTCCTCACCGACGAGGTCGCCGACCTCGCCCTCGGCCTGCTCCTGGCCACCGTGCGCCAGATCCCCCAGGCCGACCGCTACCTGCGGGCCGGGCACTGGCCGCGCCAGACCTACCCGCTCACCCCCACCCTGCGCGGCCGGACGGTGGGCATCCTCGGCCTCGGGCGGATCGGGCGGGCCATCGCGCGGCGGCTCGAGGGCTTCGGCGTCGCGATCGCCTATCACGGCCGCCGGCCGCAGGGCGACGCACCTTACGCCTACCACCCCACCCTGCTCGGCCTCGCGCAGGCCTGCGACGTGCTCCTGGTGGTGGCGCCCGGCGGGCCGGAGACCAACGGGATCGTCGACGCCGCGGTGCTGGAGGCGCTCGGGCCGCAGGGCCTCCTCGTCAACGTCGCCCGCGGCAGCCTCATCGACGAGGCGGCACTGATCCGGGCGCTCCAG
The DNA here is from genome assembly GCF_058782155.1 of Methylobacterium sp. FW306-05-D. Classification (NCBI taxonomy): domain Bacteria; kingdom Pseudomonadati; phylum Pseudomonadota; class Alphaproteobacteria; order Hyphomicrobiales; family Methylobacteriaceae; genus Methylobacterium; species Methylobacterium sp. FW306-05-D. Next base: position 1,188 of record NZ_JBYSXL010000130.1, on the reverse strand, counting down.
GCCGGCACCATCCTGGGGGCCGGCCTCGACGTCTTCGCCCGCGAGCCGCACGTGCCGCCCGAACTCGTCGCCCTGGACCAGGTGGTGCTGCTGCCGCATGTGGGCTCGGCCTCGGTGGAGACCCGCGCCGCCATGGGCCGGCTCGTCGTGGACAACCTCGTCGCCTGGTTCGACGGACGCGGCCCCCTCACCCCGGTGCCGGAGACGCCCTGGACGGCCAAGGCATGAGGGGTCGAGGCATGAGGGGTCGAGGCATGATTCGTCGGAGCCTGATCCGCGCCGGCCTCGCCGCCGCCGTGCTCGGGGCGGCGGCCCCGGCGGGCGCGCAGGAGCCGGCCCCACCGCCGGACCCGGCCGCGCGCCCGGACGCGACCGCGCCCCAGGACCCGGCCGCGCGGACCGAGACCGCCCCGCCGGGCACCGCGCCGGAGCGGCCCTTCGTCGAGAGCCTGCCCCGCGACATCGCCGGGGTGCCGGGCACCTGGGACCTGTCGCGGGACGGCAGCACCCGGCGCTGCGTGCTCACCCTGTCGGGCGCGAGCGGCCCGGCCGGCCGGCGCCTGTCCTTCCCGGCCGGCTGCCGCCGCGCCCTGCCGATCCTCAACGGCGTCGCCGGCTGGCTCTTCACCGACGGCAACCTGCGGCTCGTCGACAAGGACGTCCGGCCGGTGCTGCAGTTCGCCGCCCGGGCCGATGCCCGCAGCCTGGTGGCCGCCGGGGGGGACGACCATTTCAGCCTGGTCCCGCTCCAGATCGTCGCGATGGTGCCGCCCACCGACGCGGTCCCGACCAGCCCCGGGGCCGGCTACGCCGGGGCAGGTTGGGCCGCCCCGGACGCCCGCAGCGCCCCGGCGCCCGAAGCCGGGCCGCCGGGCGAGGCTCCGGCGCCGGGCACCTATGCCCTCGACCGCTACCGCGAGCAGGACGTCTGCCGCATCGCGCTGACGCCCGGCCCCGCGCCGGCGCCGGTGCGCATCCTCGACAATTGCCGCGACGGCGGCCTGACGGTGTTCGATCCGGTCTCGTGGCGCTTCGCCAACGGGCACCTCATCCTCGGCGCCCGTCGCGGCCACGTCGTGAACCTCGTCGCCACCGGCGACGGGCGCTGGCGCCGCGACCCGGAGGTCGGCACCACCTTCGTGCTGCGCCGGGTCGAGCCCGCCGCGCCCTGAAGCCCCTTCCCCACCC
>NZ_JBYSXL010000012.1:76382-78546 GCF_058782155.1 Methylobacterium sp. FW306-05-D | reverse complement strand
GCAGGAAGCGCCCGCGGCACGACGCGACCCGCCGCGGCGGAGGCCGGGCGGGTCGGTGTGGGGCGGGCGCCGGGGCTTACAGGTTGAGGAGGGCCTGGGCCGATCCGACGATGGTGAAGACGAGGCCGCCGGCGAAGGCGGCGACCATGGCGTAGGAGAAGCCTCTCAGAAGCATGGCGGGTTCTCTCTCCTGTTGTCTGTGTTGTGCTGTCTGTCTTGCCGGATGTCCGTCCTGTCGCTTCCGGCTCGGATCAGCAGCGGTTCCCGCCCGAGGTCTGGCCGTACTGCTGGGTGGGGAAGTTCTGCTGATTGGCGTTGCCCTCGGCGGCCGAGCTCATCGGGCAGTGCTGGGGGTTGCGCAGGGGTGCGACGCCGCGCAGCTCGAGCGAGCCGGTCGTCTCGACGTCGTAGGGCGAGAAGCCGGTGTAGCGGGACGGCCTTTCGAAAGCCATGGCGGACGAGATCGGAGCAACGCCAAGGACGAGGGCGGTGGCGAGGGCGGCGATACGGGTCTTCATTGTGGCTTACGGGCTCCTTTACAGTACGAACCGGTGTGTTTGATTCGTTTCATCTGTCTGAACCCAATATGGGGTCTCGTTCTCCGCCATGACGTGCGGTCAGGCACGCGAGAAACAGGATTAACTCTCCGGTCGCGAGACGTAGCTCCGCGTCTGTCTGGATGCATCATGAATACATCTTGGACATAGTCGTCATCGCCTTCGCGGAAGTCCCTCCGGATTCGCCGGTGCCGAGGCGATACGGTTCTCCTCCGAACGCCATTTTCCGGATACGGCTGTCGTCCTCCCTCCCGCACATCCGGCCGGCAGGGTGACGTGCCGCGGGCGCTTCGGCTAAGGGATTTCGCGGCACGCTGCAGGGGCGGGCGAGGATCGAATCGATGCCCGCGAGGCCGCCGAGCCTGCAGGATGCGCGTTGGCGGCTCGCCCTGTTCACGCTGCTCTACCTCTACCAGGGGATCGTCGCGGGCTTCGCCCTGACGGCTCTGGCCAATCATTTCGCCGCCGCGGGCGCCTCGACAGTGGAGGTCGGCCGCCACCTGGCGATCGTCGGCCTGCCCTGGGTGCTGCAGCCCCTGCTCTGGGGTCCGCTGATCGATCGTGCCACGCCCGACCGCATGGGGCCGCGCCGGCGCTGGCTCGTCCTCGCCCTGGCCGGCGCGCAGGCGAGTCTCTCCGGCCTGCTCCTCCTTGGCGCGCATCCGGGTCTGACGGCCGTCAGCGTCGTGCTCCTCCTGCACAGTCTGTGCGCCTCCCTCGCCGATACCGCCACCGACCGCCTGATCGCCGGCAGCGTGCCGGCGGGCGAACTGGGGCGCACCAGCGCCGGCACGCGCGCGGGTTTCGTGATCGGAAGTGCTGCCGGAACCGCGATCTTCGCCTGGGTTCTCGACGCCGGAGGTTTCCAGGCCGCGGCCGGAACGCTGCTCGCCCTGACCACGCCGCCCGCCCTGGCGGCCGTCCTCGTGCGCGAGACGCCACAGGACCGCATCCTCTCACTCCGATGGCGCACCTCCACGCCCGGGGCCGCGCCGTCGCGGCTGGCGGAGGCGATCTCCTTCGCGCGTGGCCTCGCGGCCGCCTTCCGGAACCGCGACGCGGCGATCCTTCTGGCGATGTGCTTCGCCATCGATTTCGCCCTCGCGTTGTTCCAGGTGCCCTTCGCCGTCGCGCTCGTGCAGGTCCATGGCTGGGACGCGGGCGACCTCTCGCGCCTGCAGGCCCTGCTCGCGCTCGTGGGCGGAACCCTCGGTGCGGTGGGCATCGGCACAGCCGTCGACCGGCTCGGCCCCGGAAAATGCCTGCGTGCGCTGCTGTTTGCCTGCGCCGTGGCGTTCGCCGGCGCCGGCGGATTGATCGCGGTCGGGCTCGAGGCCGCGACCGGCCCCTTCATCCTGGGGCTGGCCAGTGTCGTGCCGGCGCTCCTCTACGTCGCCCTGCTGCCGACCGTGCTCCTGGCCAGCCGCGCGGGCGGCGCCTCCGCCACCCAGTTCCAGATCTACATGGCGGCGATGAATCTCGGCGACGTCGCCGGCTCGGCCCTGGCCGGCGCCCTGGCCGCCGCGGTGGCTCCCACCCTCGTCGCCCTCGGCGTCGCGGTGCTGTTCCTGACCTGCGCCCGCGCCGCGCGGACGCAGGTCAGGAAC
>NZ_JBYSXL010000012.1:46183-76372 GCF_058782155.1 Methylobacterium sp. FW306-05-D | reverse complement strand
CGCGGCGCCCACTGATCCGAGGGGCCCCGGCCAGCGCCGGCGACACGCGACCGCTGGTTCTTCCCAGCCGCCGGACCCGAGGCGGCGGGCGGCCCGGACCCGCTGTCGCTCCTTCGCCACGGAACGGATCAAACCGGCCGCGCCGGACTGTCCCGGGCCGGACGAAGCGTGTCGCCCTGGGACGGATGGTGCTAGACCGGGCGTGGTCCTGTCGTCCGGGCGACCCGCCCTCCGCGCGCGGCCGGGAGCCACATCGTGCCGGAAATCGCTGGCGGTCCAGGCCTCTCCACCTTCGCGGATGCCGGGACGACCCGGCCCCAGAGGCGATTCGCGATCGCCGTGGCGGCCGCGTTCGGGCTGCTCACGCTCGCGCTGCTGCCGGTCGTGGCCGAGCCCATCGGGGCGATGCCGGGCTTCGTGCCGAGCTATCAGGCCGCCCTGATCACGGTCTATGCCGTCACCACCTACCTGTTCTTCGCGCAATATCGGCGTACCCGCTCGGTGCCGCTCCTGGTGCTGGCTGCGGGCAGCCTCTTCACCACGCAGATCGTCGCGGTCCAGCTCCTGAGCTTTCCCGGCGTGTTCGGGCCGGGGCGTCTCGTCGGCTCCGGTCCCGGCACCACCACCTGGCTCTGGACCCTGTGGCACGTCGGCCCTCCGCTCTTCGCTCTGCCCTACGCGATCATGGAAGGCGACCGGCGCCCGCGCCTGGTGCCGCGCGCCCGCGTCGGGACGACGGGCCGCCTCACCGCGCTGGCGGTGACCCTTGCCGTCGCCGCGCTGACCTGGATCGTCACGGACTATGTCGACTACCTGCCGCGCAGCGTCGAGGGCGACGATTACTGGCTGCTCACCACGTCGGGCATCGGGCCGACCGTGGTGCTCCTGACGGTGGCGGCCCTCGCCACCCTGTGCTGGCGCACGCGCCTGCGCAGCGTGCTGCAGCTCTGGCTCGCCGTCTCGCTGCTGCTTCTCGTCTTCGACAACCTGATCACCCTGCCGGGAGCCGCCCGCGGCACCGTCGGCTGGTTCGCTGGGCGGCTGGAAGCCCTGGCGGCCGGCATCGTCGTCCTGGCCGTCTACCTGCGCCAGGTCGACGGCCTCTACGCCGCCGCCGAGGCGGCCGCGCTTCGGAGCGAGCATCAGCGGGCGCAACTGAAGATCGCCCGCGACAAGGTCGCGGTCGCCCTCGATGCGGCCGACATGGGCAACTGGACCCTCGACCTCACGACCGGCGGGGCGGTGCGCAACCTGCGCCACGACCGGATCTTCGGCTATGACAGCCTGCTGCCGCGCTGGGGCCTCGCCGACTTCCTCGCCCATGTCGTCGCGGAGGACCGGCCCGTCGCGGAGGCCGCGATGGCGCGGGCGCAGACCGAGGACGTTCTGCGCTTCGAGTGCCGCATCGTGCGCTCGGGCGACGGGGCCGAGCGCTGGATCGACGTTCGCGGCCGGCTCTACCGAGACCCGGACGGTGCGCCCGCCCTCATGGCCGGCGTGGTGATCGACACCACCGATCGGCGCGAGTCCGAGCAGCGCCTGAGCCAGGCGCAGAAGATGGAAGCGATCGGCCAGCTCACCGGCGGCGTCGCCCACGACTTCAACAACCTCCTCACGGTCATCGTCGGCAATCTCGACATGATCGTACGCCGGCCGGACAACGCCCAGCGGGTGGAACGGCTGGCGACCTCGGCGATGACGGCGGCCCGGCGCGGGGCCGAAGTCACCGAGAAGCTGCTCTCGTTCTCGCGTCGGCAAGTCTTGCGGCCCGAGACGGTGAATCCCAACCACCTGCTCAAGGATTTCCAGGGCCTGCTGCAACGGGCGGTCGGCGAGACCGTCGGCGTCGTCCTCGACCTCGACGCGGCCCTCGATCCCGTCCGCCTCGACCCCGGCCAGTTCGAGAGCGCCATCCTCAACCTCGCGGTCAATGCCCGCGACGCCATGCCGGGCGGCGGCACCCTGACGATCCGGACCGAGAACCTCGCCCTGACGCCGGAACGTCGCGCGGCCTGGCCCGACCTGACGCCCGGCGTCTACGTGCGCGTCTCCGTCAGCGATACCGGCCTCGGCATGGATGCGGCCACCGCCGCCCGGGCGTTCGAGCCGTTCTTCACCACCAAGGACGTCGGCAAGGGCACCGGCCTCGGCCTGAGCCAGGTCTACGGCTTCGCCCGCCAGGGCGGCGGCCAGGTCCGGGTCGCGAGCGGGCCGGGCCAGGGCACCACGATCACCATCGACCTGCCGCGCTCGGCCGAGCCGCTGGTCCAGGCCCCGCGGGCGGACGCGCTCCTGCCCCTGCGCCGGGCCGCCGAGGGCGAGGTCGTTCTCGTGGTCGAGGACGAGGCGGCGGTCCTGGAGATGGCGGTCGAGAGCCTGTCGGAACTCGGCTACCGCACTCTCACCGCCACCCATGCGGCCGAGGCGCTGGAGCGGCTGAAGGGACCCGAGCGCATCGACATCCTGTTCTCCGACGTGGTCATGCCCGGGGGCATGAACGGCGTCGAGCTCGCGACCCACGCCCGTGCCCTGCGCATCGGTCTGCGGGTGCTCCTCGCGTCGGGCTATACCGGATCGGCCCTCGGCGAGCAGGGCGTGCCCGTCGACCTCCCACTCTTAAGTAAGCCCTATCGGCGCGAGGATCTCGCCGACAAGCTGCGGGTCGTCATGGGCGGGCGCTGAGGCGCGCGCGTCAGGGCTTCGGCAGCATCCGGTCGCTGATGATCCGGCGCTGGATCTCGCTCGTCCCCTCGAAGATCGTCGTCAGCCGCGCATCGCGCCAGTAGCGCTCAACCCGCCGCTCGGTGGTGTAGCCGTTGCCGCCATGGAGCTGCATCGCCTGGTTGGTGACCCGCACCGCCATCTCGGTGGCCACCAGCTTGACCATGGCCGACTCGCTCTCGGCCGGCTCGCCGGCATCGAGCAGGTGTGCGACCTGGTTCCAGAAGGCGCGGGCCTGGGCGACGTCGGCGGCCATGTCGGCGAGGGCGAAGCGCAGGGCCTGGAAGTCGCCGATCGGATGGCCGAACTGCTCGCGCTCCTGCAGGTAGGCCTGGCAATCCTCGAGGGCCGCCCGGGCGACCCCGACCGCCCGCGCCGCTGTGTGGACCCGGGCGATGTTGAGGCCACGCTGGACCGAGGCGAAGCCGCCAGAATCCGCGTCCGCCCCCTGGTCGCCGTAGAGGCCCGTGAGGCGGTCGCTCTCCGGAACCCGCACACCGTCGAGGTCGAGCTCGAAGGTCAGGAAGCCGTGATAGCCGATCTTGTCGATCACCCGTCCGGTCATCCCGGGCGGGAAGGTGCCGGGCTGCTTGACCACGAGGAAGGGTTCGAGCCCGGCCGAGCGGGGCTCGCCCGGCTCCGGGTCGCGGGTGCGGGCCAGGACCTCGACGAAGTCGGCGGCCTTGGCGAAGCCCGCCCAGCGCTTGGTCCCGGTCAGCACCCAAGTGTCGCCCTCGCGCACCGCCCGGGTCTGGACGCCGGCGAGATCCGAGCCGGCGGTCGGCTCCGAAAGGGCGATGCCGCCGATCCACTGTCCCTTCGCCGATTTCTCGAGGAGGGCTTTCCGGCGCTCCGGGTCGAGGGTCTGGGTGCCGAGGCCCTGACCCCGCGCCAGGATGCTGCCCACCGAGAGCCAGGCTCGCGCAAGTTCCTCGGAGACGAGGCAGTATTCGAACACGCCGAGGCCGAGGCCGCCCTGCTCGGCCGGAATGGTGATGCCGAACCAACCCTTGGCGGCCATCTGGTCGATGAGGCTGCGCGGCATCTCGGCCTTCTGCGGGTCGAGCTCGTCCGCCAGGGGCATCACCACGTCCCGGGCGAAGGCTCGCGCCTCGGCCTGCAGCCGCGCCCGTGCGTCCGTGCGCCAGGGGCTGAGGAGTTCCGGCGGGACGGATTGCCTGCGCTCGCGCTTCGCCATGACGTCCCCCTGTCGTCGATCCGGCTCGATTGGCCGGAGTCGCTTCGGAAGGGAAGCTAGAGCGAGCGCCCACGATGTCGACCGGAACGTGGGATCGACCGGATTCTGCAGGATCTGGCGAGCCGGCGCGATGCCGAATTTCCCGCGGCCGCGTTGGACCGTGGCGCTTCAGGTCGCGTTGCGCAGCCCGTCCGATCCGCGTAACCAGCCGCGATATGACGTGCAGAACGGGGACGGTCAGGGGGGAGCGGGCGCTTTGGGATTGAGCATGCAGGGGTTGGACACGGGCTCGACGCCCGCCGAAGCGCTGACCGTCTGCGATCGGGAGCCGATCCATCGCCTCGGTACGCTCCAGCCGCACGGCTTCCTCCTCGGCCTCCGGGATTCGGACGGGCGGATCGCCCAGGCCAGCGCCAATGTCCCCAGGGGCGCCGAGGCCTGCCTCGGCCGGCGCTGCGACGCGGTGTTTCCGGAGCTCGACGGCCTCCTGCCGGAGGGGCCGACGGAAACCGGCCGGGACGGTGCGCAGTACCTGCGCACCGTGACGCTGGCGACGCCGGAGGGGGCCCGCACCTACGAACTCGCGGTCCACCGTTCGGGCGGGCTCATCATCCTGGAATTCGAGGCGGTGGCGAGCCTCTTCGCCTCGGGCCAGAGCCTGGATGCGCTCTATCCGCGGCTCAGCCGCTTCGTCGAGGGCCTTCACGACGCCGCCTCCGTCGCCGAGCTCTGCCACCTCGTGGCCGTCGACATCCGCCATATCACCGGCTTCGATCGCGCCCTGGTCTACCGCTTCGACCGGGACTGGCACGGCACCGTCATCGCCGAGGACGGCAACGGCGCCCTGCCCTCCTATCTCGACCTGCGGTTTCCGGCGACCGACATCCCGGTCCAGGCCCGTGAGCTCTACCGGCGCAACCGCCTGCGGATCATCCCCGATGCCGGATACCGGCCGGTGCCGATCCTGCGCGAGGACGGCGAGGACGCAGAGCCCCTCGATCTCAGTCAGTCGATCCTGCGCAGCGTCTCACCGGTGCATGTCGAGTACATGCGCAACATGGGCACGATGGCGTCGATGTCGGTGTCGATCCTGGTCGACGGCGCCCTCTGGGGACTGATCTCCTGCCACAACGCCGAGGCCCGGCGGGTGCCGCTGCAGGCCCGCAACGCCTGCGACTTCCTCACCCGGATCTTCGCGCTCCAGCTCGCCGCCAAGGAGCGGGGCGCCGAGGCGGAACAGCGCCTGCGCCTCGGGGCGATCCAGGCCCGCCTCCTCGGCTTCATGGCGGAAGAGGAGAACTTCCTCGACGGCCTGCTGAAGCATCCCGACGACGTCCTGGCCCTGGCCGGGGCCTCGGGGGCGGCGGTGATCACCTCCGACAGCTGCCGGCTCCTCGGCGCGACGCCGCGGGAAGCCGAGGTGCGGGGGATCTACCAGTGGCTCTCCAGCGGTCCGGGCGGCGCCGACCTCGTCGCAACCGATGCGCTGAGCGAGGTCTATCCCCCCGCCCGCGCCTTCGCCGAACGGGCGAGCGGTCTTCTGGCGATTTCGATCTCGCAGAAATATGCCAGCTACGTGCTCTGGTTCCGGCCCGAGGTGGTGCGTACGGTGAAGTGGGGCGGCGACCCGACCAAGGCGGCGGTCCCCGATCCGGCCGGCGGCCCGGAGCGGCTGCATCCGCGGCAATCCTTCGCGACCTGGAAGGAGACGCTGCAGAACCGCGCCCTGCCCTGGTCACGGGCGGAGACCGAGTCGGTGAAGGACCTGCGCGCTTCCGTGCTCGGCATCGTGCTGCGGCGCGCCGAGGAACTCGCCTCCCTCAGCGAGGAGCTGCAGCGTTCGAACAAGGAGCTCGAGGCGTTCTCCTACTCGGTCAGCCACGACCTCCGGGCGCCCTTCCGGCACATCGTCGGGTACTCCGAACTGCTGCGCTCGCGCGAGGGCGAGCGCCTCTCCGACAAGGGCCGGCACTACATCAACACGATCATTGAGGCGGCCTTCTCGGCGGGCACCCTCGTGGACAACCTGCTGCGCTTCTCGCAGATGGGCCGCAACGCTCTGAACCCCGTCGCGGGCGACCTCAACGCCATGGTCGAGGAGGTCCGCCGCTCGGTCCTGCGCGACGTCCCGCCCGAGCGGACGATCCGCTGGACGATCGGGGCCCTCGGCCGGGTGAAGGCCGACCCGATCATGCTGCGGCTGGTGATCGAGAACCTGCTCTCGAACGCCGTCAAGTATACCCGGGACCGGGCGGAGGCGATCATCGAGATCGGTCGCCTGGACGGGTACGGGCCCGGTTCGGCTCAGGACGGCGAGGGCGCCGAGCAGGCCGTGTTCTTCGTGCGCGACAACGGCGTCGGCTTTGATATGGCTTACGTGGACAAGCTGTTCGGGGTGTTCCAGCGCCTGCACCGCGTCGAGGAGTTCGAGGGCACCGGCATCGGTCTCGCGAACGTCCGGCGCATCGTCGAGCGCCACGGCGGCCGCACCTGGGCCGAGGGCACGGTCGGCGCCGGGGCGACCTTCTACTTCACGCTGCCGACCCCGACGGCGGTCCCGAACCCGAATGCCGCGACCCGGGCCCGGTCGCCGCGGAACCCGAGGGAAGCGCGCTGATCCCATGCCGGACCTGAAGCCGATCCTCCTCGTCGAGGACAATCCGAACGACATCGAGCTCACCCTCGCGGCCCTGGAGAAGAGCCAGCTCGCCAACGAGATCGTGATCTGCCGCGACGGCGCCGAGGCCCTCGATTTCCTCTACCGGCGCGGCGGCTTCGCGATGCGCGACGCCCGCGATCCTGCGGTCGTGCTCCTCGACCTCAAGCTGCCCAAGGTCGACGGCCTCGAAGTGCTGGCCAAGGTGAAGGGCGACGTCCGCACCCGCTCGATCCCCGTGGTGATGCTGACCTCGTCACGCGAGGAGACCGACCTCGTGCGCTCCTACGACCTCGGTGTGAACGCTTTCGTGGTCAAGCCCGTTGGGTTCACGGAATTCTTTGAGGCGATCCAGGATCTCGGCGTGTTCTGGGCGGTGCTGAATGAGCCGCCGCCGCACCGGGGAGGAGGTTGGCCATCGAACACATGACGCAGCCCGCATCCGATCGGGGAACGCAGAACGGATTCGGTCCGAGCCCCCTGAGGATCCTCCTCCTCGAAGACAGCGACCTCGACACGGAACTCCTCGGCGCGGTGCTCGACGATCTCGGGCACCCCTACGCGATCGACCGTGTGATGACCGAGCCGGACTTCACCGCCGCGGCCGTGTCCGCTACGCCTCACCTGATCCTCGCCGACTACGTGTTGCCGACCTTCGACGGCCTCAGCGCCCTGGCGATCGCCCGCGCCCATTGCCCAGGCATCCCCTTCGTCTTCGTCTCGGGCACCCTCGGCGAGGACGTCGCGGTCGAGGCCCTGAAGCGGGGTGCGACCGACTATGTCACCAAGCAGCGGCTGGACCGCCTGCCCCGGACCATCATGCGGGCGCTCGCCGAGGCCCGCGCCCATGCCGAGCGCGAGCGCGCGCTCCAGGATCTGCGCGACCTCAACGCGACCCTTGAGGCGCGTGTCGAAACGCGCACGCGCGATCTCGCGGTCGCCAACGCCGAGCTCCACCGCCAGATCGCCGAGCGCGAGCGCGTGGAGGAGGCCCTGCGCCAAGCCCAGCGCCTGGAGGCCGTGGGCCAGCTCACCAGCGGCGTTGCCCATGATTTCAACAACCTGCTCACGGTGATCTCCGGCAACATCGAGTTCCTGGAGCGGGCCGTCTCGGACGAGCGCTCGAAGCGCCGTCTCCAGATGATGCGCGGAGCCGCCGATCGCGGCGCCCGCCTGACGGCACAGCTCCTCGCCTTCTCCCGGCGCCAGCGCCTGGAACCGACCCCGGTCGAGCTCAACCAGACCGTCGCCTCCATGCGCGACCTGCTCCAGAGTTCGATCGGCGGCGCGGTGCGCATCGAGATGACGCTGCAGCCCGACCTGTGGTCGGCCCTCGTCGACGCCACGCAGATCGAACTCGTGATCCTGAACCTCGCGATCAATGCCCGCGATGCCATGGCGGTGGGCGGCTGCCTCACGATCGAGACCGCCAATGTGGGCCTGACACAGGCGCCCGCCCGGCCGGAGGAGCCGGCGCCGGGCGAGTACGTCATGTTGGCGGTGAGCGACACCGGCACCGGCATCGCGCCCGAGGTACTGGCCCGGGTGTTCGAGCCGTTCTTCACCACCAAGCCCGTCGACAAAGGGTCCGGCCTCGGGCTCGCCCAGGTCTACGGCTTCGTGAAACAGTCCGGTGGCGGCGTCCGCATCGACACGAAGGTCGGCGAGGGCACCTCGGTGCGGATCTACCTGCCGCGCGCGGAGGCCACATCCTTGCCCCAGGAAGCCTCACGCACCGGAATCGACTGCGCCGACCAGCGCCGTACGGGCGACCGACCGGTCGTGCTCGTGGTGGACGACGACAGCGCCGTCCGCGAGATCACCACGACGATCCTGTCCGAGACCGGCTATCGCATCCGCGAGGCGAGCTCCGGACTCGCCGCCCTCTCGTCTCTCGAGGGCGATGCCTGCGTCGACCTGATCGTGCTCGACTTCGCGATGCCGGGCATGAACGGCGCCGAAGTCGCCTGCGAGATCCGCCGGCGCTGGTCGCATCTACCGGTGATGTTCGTCACCGGCTACGCCGACACCGCCGCGCTGATGCAGGCGGGCGAGGTCGGGGCCGACCATATCGTCCAGAAACCCTTCCAGGGCGGCGAGTTGGAGCGCAAGGCGGCGGCGATCCTGGCCAGTGCCCCTGCCGTACAGGGCGGCCTGCGCCTCGTGGTCGGTCAGCGCAATTCGGCCTGATCGCCGGAATACGGGACGCGCTCAATCCGCGGCCGCGAGCACTGAGCGGGCATCGACCCACGGCATCGGGCCGTAGCGTTCATTGTCGAGCGGCTCCAGCCTGCCCCGGCCACTGGACATGTCGCGCAGGTACTGCATGCCCTGCCAGGCCGGAAATACGGCATCGCTCGCGGGCGTGAACTTTCGGACGATCCGGATCAGCAATCCGAGCCGGCCGAGCCCGCCCGCGCGCCACAGGCCGTAGGGCCGTCCCGTCAGCTCCGTCATGATCGTCGCGAGCGTTCTCGGTGTCACGGTATCTCCTGCGATGCGAAGAAGGCGCGGTGCGTCCGGGTCGAGGGCCGCCGCCGCGGTGTAGCGCGCGACGTCGTCCTTGGCGGTGAAATCGAGGGGCTGGTCCGCATCGCCCCAATAGAGGATGCCCCGGGGCTTTCGCAGGACGATGGGCGCTTGGCCGGCGAGCAGGTCGGCGAAGGCGCCGTTGAGGATCGAGGTCGCCCGGATCGGCGTCCGGTCGATCCGGGCCATGAAACGGCGTCGCAGATCGAGATTGCGGTTGTCGCCCGGACGGATGCGGGTGAAGTCGAGAGAGAAATCCGAGGGGATGAAGCGGGGCACCCCGGCCGCGACCGCGGCGTCGAGCAGCCGTCCCTGCGCGTCGAGGATGACCGTTTCCAGGCCGTTCAGGACCGAGACCACGCAGGCGGCGCCGTTACAGGCGGCGGCCAGGGAAGCCGGGTCGGCGTAATCGACGCTGAACGCCGTGACGCCGGGTGGTGCGCTCCGGTGGTCGGCGTCTGTGCGCACGAGGGCCCGGACCTTCGCACCGCGCGCGACGAGTGCCTTCGCCACGCGGCCGCCGAGATCCCCCCCGCTGCCGGCGAGGACGATCGTCTGCGAGGACGGATGGGGTGACGTCATGGGCGGTCGTGCTGCTCCGCGCGCCGATTCCTGGCAGGGACTGCCCGGAACGTCGCTGAGCCCTCAAGGTAGCGTCGGCGCCCGGATGTCCAGGTCTCGAACCCGAGATCGGGGGCACCTTTAGAAGCCGACCGCGAGGATCACGAGGGCAGCGAGCACGGCGCCGACCGCCGGTCCCGCGACCGGTATCAGAGCGTAGCCCCAGTCCGAATCGCCCTTTCCGGCGATGGGCAGAACCGCGTGGGCGAGGCGGGGACCGAGGTCGCGGGCCGGATTGATCGCGTAGCCCGTGGTCCCGCCGAGCGACAGGCCGATGCCCCAGACCACCATTCCGACGAGATAGGGCGCGAGTCCGGTGGGAATGGTGCCGGTCGCTCCCACGGTCCGCGACAGCAGCGCGCTGATGATCAGGATCAACAGGAACGTGCCGATGATCTCGCTCAGCCAGTTTGCGCCCGAATGCCGGATCGCCGGATCGGTGCAGAAGCAGGCCCGCTTCGCCCCCTGGTCCTCCGTGACTGCCCAGTGCGGCAGGTAGTGGAGCCAGACCACGGTGGCTCCCAGAAAGGCGCCGATCATCTGCGCCGGCACGTAGACGAAGAGCTTGGCCACGCCGCCGGAGGTGATCGCCGCTGCGATCGTCACCGCCGGGTTGATATGCGCGTCCGGGCTGCCCGCGGCGGTCGCGACGAAGATCCCGCCCAGCACGGCGAAGGCCCAGCCGGCGGTGATCGCGATCCAGCCCGCCCCCTCCGCCTTCGAGCCGTGCAGGAGGGTCCCGGCCACGACGCCGTTGCCGAGAATGATCAGCACCATCGTGCCGAGAAGCTCGCCCAGGAACGGCGACGTCATGGCATGTCCTCCCCCGTCTTCCCGTGTTCTTGGATCGATCGACATCCATGCGGGCGTCAGTCGTCCTGCATGTCCCAGTCGAAGGAGCGCTTCACCGCCCGGCCCCAGGCGGCGGTGATGCGCTGGCGCTGGGTCGCGTCCATGTTCGGCTCCCAGCGCCGGTCGATGCCCCAGTTGCGCCGAAGGTCGTCCGTGCTCTTCCAGTAGCCGGTCGCGAGGCCGGCGGCGTAGGCGGCCCCGAGCGCGGTGGTCTCGGTCACCTTCGGGCGCACGACCGGCACGTCGAGGATGTCGGCCTGGAACTGCATCAGGGTGACGTTGGCGACCATGCCGCCATCCGAGCGCAATTCGCGCACGGGAATCCCGGAATCCTTCTCCATCGCCTCCAGCACCTCGTGGGTCTGGAACGCGGTGGCCTCCAGGCAGGCCCGGGCGATGTGGCCCCGGTTGGCGTAGCGGGTCAGGCCGATGATCAGGCCGCGGGCCCCCTCGTTCCAGTGCGGCGCGTAGAGCCCCGAGAAGGCGGGGACGAAGTAGACGCCGCCATTGTCCTCGACGGTGGTGGCGAGGCGCTCCACCTCGGCGCTGTCCTGGATCATGTGCAGGTTGTCGCGCAGCCACTGCACCAGGGCGCCGGTGATGGCGATCGAACCTTCGAGGGCGTAGACGGCCGGCTTGCCGTCGAGCTTGTAGCCCAGCGTCGTCACCAGGCCGCAGGTCGAGGGCACGGGGGTCTCGCCGGTGTTCATCAGCGCGAAGCAGCCGGTGCCGTAGGTGTTCTTCGCCTCGCCGGGCTGGAAGCAGGTCTGGCCGAACAGGGCCGCCTGCTGGTCTCCCAGGATGCCGGCGATGGGAACGCCGGCGAAGGGCACGCGGGTCTCGCCGTAGACCTGGGAGGACGAGAAGATCTCGGGCAGCATGGCGCGCGGGATGCCGAACGTGGCGAGCATGCCGTCGTCCCAGGCTAGAGTCTCGAGGGACATGAGCTGGGTACGGCTGGCATTGGTGACGTCGGTGACGTGGAGGCCGCCGTCGGGACCGCCGGTCAGGTTCCAGACCAGCCAGGTGTCGACGTTGCCGAACAGCACATCCCCGGCTTCCGCCTTCTCCCGCGCGCCCTCGACGTGATCGAGGAGCCAGCGCAGCTTCAGGCCGGAGAAGTAGCTCGCGAGCGGAAGTCCGGTCAGCGCGCGGAAGCGATCGCGTCCGCCGTCCCGGGCGAACTCGGTGACGAGGCGGTCGTTGCGGGTGTCCTGCCAGACGAGGGCGTTGTGGAGCGGTGTGCCGGTGCGCCGGTCCCAGATCAGCGTGGTCTCGCGCTGGTTGGTGATGCCGATCGAGAGCAGGTCCTTCGGCGTCAGGTCGGCCCCATCGAGGGCCTCCTGCATGACGGCCTGAGTGTTGCGCCAGATCTCCGCCGGGTCGTGCTCGACATGGCCGGGCCGCGGGTAGATCTGGGCATGCTCCCGCTGCTTGCAGGAGATGATCCGCCCTTCGCGATCGAAGACGATGAAGCGGCTGCTGGTGGTGCCCTGGTCGATGGCGCCGACATAGTGGGTCATGTCTGTCTTCCTCCCTTGGAAGGTTCGAAGGCGTCCGGGCCGGTCTTCGCGCCGGCTCCGGCCTGTCTCGGGATCTCTCGCTCTCGCTCTCGTCGAAATCAGGCGGCCTCGGCCCTGCGGGCGACGTAGGCCGCGAGGCGCGCGGCGCTCTCCGGGCTCGTACGCAGGCCGAGTTTCGAGCGGCGCCATAGGATATCCTCGGCGGTCCGCCCCCATTCGGCCCGGACGAGATAGTCGACCTCGGCCGCCGTCAGGCCGCCATCGAAGGCTTCGCCGAGATCCGCGAGGCTGCGGGCGCCCGCGACGATGGTCCGCGCCTGCGTGCCGTAGGCCCGGGCGAGGCGCCGGGCGGTCTCTGCCGGCAGGAAGGGAGCGTCTCGGGAGAACTGCGCCAGGAAGGTCTCGAAATCCGCATCCGGCATGGCGCCGCCGGGCAGCACCGCATCGCCGGTCCAGGGCTTTTTCAGCCCGGGAAAGTGCGGCGCGATCTTCTCGATCGCGTGTTCGGCGAGGCGCCGGTAGGTCGTGATCTTGCCGCCGAAGACCGACAGCGCCGGAGCCTGGCCGCCGGCGTCGTCGAGGTCGAGCACGTAGTCGCGGGTCACCGCCGAGGCATTGGCGGCCGCGTCGTCGTAGAGCGGGCGCACGCCGGAATAGCTCCAGACCACGTCCTTCGGCCCGATCGAACGCGCGAAAGAGCGATTGATGCAAGCGCAGAGGTAGCGCGTCTCCTCCTCCGAGATCGCCACCGGGCCGGGTTCGTTCTCGTAGGGCACGTCGGTGGTGCCGATCAGGGTGAAGTCGTGCTCGTACGGGATCGCGAAGATGATGCGCTTGTCCGGCTGCTGCAGGATATAGGCTTGGTCGCCCTCGTAGAGCTTCCGCACGACGATGTGGCTGCCCTTGATCAGGCGCACCGCGGCCCGGCTGTTGACGCCGAGCGTCGTCCCCAGGGTCTCGCTCACCCAGGGGCCGGCCGCGTTCACGACCGCCTTCGCCCGCACGGTCTCGCTCCGACCCGTCGCGCCGTCGCGGAGGGTCGCCGTCCAGGTTCCGTCGGCGCGGCGCGCGGTTTCCACGCCCGTGCGGGTGCGGATCTCGGCGCCGCGCGCCCGGGCGTCCATCGCGTTGAGCACGACGAGGCGGCTGTCCTCGACCCAGCAATCCGAATAGACGAAGCCCTTGCTGAGCCGATCCTGCAGCGGTGCACCGACGGGAGATGTTCGTAAACGAACCATCTCCGAGCCGGGCAGCGTGCGCAGGCGCGCCAGGTGGTCGTACAGGAACAGACCGATCCGAAGCATCCAGGCCGGACGCAGGCCCTCGTCGTGCGGCAGAACGAACCGAAGGGGCCAGATGATGTGAGGGGCCAACCGCAGCAGGCGCTCCCGCTCGGCCAGGGCCTCGCGCACGAGGCGGAACTCGTAATATTCGAGGTAGCGCAAGCCGCCGTGGATCAGCTTCGTGCTGGACGACGAGGTGAATTCCGCCAGGTCGCCGCGCTCGCAGAGCAGGACCGACAGGCCGCGTCCAGCGGCGTCGCGCGCGATGCCGGTGCCGTTAATGCCGCCGCCGATGACGAGCAGATCGTAGGGGGCGTCCGCCGCCCGCAGGTTCGATACTGTCGTCATGGTTCACCTCTCGCTCCGGTCAGCCCCCGGTTCGGCAGGATAGTGCCTTACAACGCGATTTTCGCAAGCGAAAATTTTGCCGTTCGTTATGGATCATCCTGATCTGTCGTCGCTAGCGTCACGCCGTGGCGCTCCATCAGGGCGACGATTTCGGGTGGGGGCAGCCGGTCGGTGAAGAAGGTGTCGATCTGTTCGAGCCGGCCGACCTCGACCATCGGCCGGCGGGTGAACTTGGTGTGATCGGCCACCAGGAAGGTCTGGCGTGCGTGCTGCAGGATGGTCTGGGTCGCCCGCACCTCCTCGTAGTCGTAGTCGAGGAGGGCGCCGTCGGCATCGATCCCGCTGATTCCGATGACCGCGACATCGACCCGGAACTGGCTGAGCGTGTCGCAGGTGAGCTGTCCCAGGACCGCACCGTCACGGTTGCGCATGGTGCCCCCCGCCACGACGATACGGAAGGCGGTGGTCGCCGCCAGGCCGATGGCGACGTTGAGGTTGTTGGTGATGATGCTCAGGTCATCGTGGTGCACGAGTTCGCGCGCCACCGCCTCCGTGGTCGTACCGATGTTGAGGAAGACCGAGCAATGCGACGGGATGCGGCTCGCCGCGAGCCGTCCGATCCGGGTCTTCTCGGAAAGGAGCGTGGCCCGGCGGTCGGCATAGTCGATGTTCTCGACGCTGGAAGGAAGGCCGCCGCCGCCGCGGTAGCGCTCCAGCCGGCCTTCGGCGCTGAGTTCGTTGAGGTCGCGCCGGATCGTCTGGACGGTGACGCCGAATTGACCGGCCAGCGCCTCGATCGTCACGAAGCCGCGCTGGCGCACCGCCGCCACGATGGCGGCGCGGCGCGTCTCGACCGCAGAGGCTTCGGCGCGCTCCGTGGCCTTTCGCTCAAAGCCGGCCCGCTCGGGCAGACGCGTCATGCCAACTCCTGCCGAAACGCTGACCGAGCGCTGCCCTGCATCGCCGAGACCGGGTTCGAACCTATAACGGTGTTTTCGAAAACGAAATGCCGCATCCCTCGCCAGCGACACCCATCCCCACGGGTCGCGCGCCTTTCCGGGCGGATGCGGTCCGCGCGGTCCCGTCTACGGTTCGAGGAGCCACGCCCTGAGCGCGTCGGAGACCGCCTGCGGCTGCTCGATCGGCGTCATGTGGCCGGCCCCCGGCACGATCACGAGGCGCGCGTTCGGAGCGAGCGCGGCCATCTCCCGGTGAATGTCCGGCGGGGTCACGGCATCGCTCGCGCCACACAGGATGAGGAGCGGGCATTTCAGACTCCGCAGGGTTCCGGTTCCGTCCTTGCGCTGGATGTTGTTCTGGCGAAGGAACACCTCGGGGCCGAGCCGCTCGGTCATGCCCCGAATTCGGCCCACGATCTTCGCATCGGCCAGATGCGCCGGGTCGAGATAGGTCGCCAGCAGCCGATCGCCGAAGCCGTGGAAGCGGCCGGGAATGCGGACGGCCTTGTCGAGGGCCTGGCGCGCTGCGGCCCGGTCCGGCGCATCGGCGCGGATCGACGTGTCGAGAAGCGCGAGCCGCGCGACGCGCTCGGGCGCGCGCCGGACGATCGCCTGCGCGACGTATCCGCCCAGCGAAAACCCCGCGAGGGCGAAGGTCGCCGGCGCGTCGGCCAGAGCGGCGTCGGCCAGGTCTTCGAGGGTCTCACCGCGCGTCAGGTCGGCCACGGTGCAGGCCGCGATGTCGGCCAGAGCCGCGACCTGATCGCGAAACAGGTCCGCATCGTTGAGGAGGCCGGGCAGGAGCACGAGCGGTATCATGGGGGGAGCCTCGCGACGTTGCCCATTGGCCTCGGGGCGGTCCGCGCAGCACGTCTGCGCGGCGCGACGCCTTGAGCGGGACGGTGATCCTGGCTCATAGAACGGGTCCCCGTCCGAAACCATCGAGGTCCGAGCCATGATCGGCGACAGCGCGTGACGCCTTCGGCCGTGCAGCCTGCCACCGGACCACGGGCGCCGACCCTCGCCGGCAATGCCGCGCTCGGATTCACCCAGATCGTCCTGTGGGGCGGTTCGTTCTTCCTGATGGCGGTGCTGGCCGATCCGATCGTCCAGTCGACCGGCTGGCCGCAGGGTGTGGTGGTGGGAGCCCTGTCGCTGGCAATCTTGGTCTCGGGGCTGTGCTCGCCCTGGGTCGGGCGCAGGATCCGGAGCCATGGCGGCCGCTCCGTCCTGATCGCGGGCTCCCTGATCGTCGCGCTGGGCCAGGTGGTGATGGCTTGGTCGCCGAGCCTTCCGGTCTTCCTGCTCGCCTGGGTGATCATCGGCCTGGGCATGGGCGGCGCCCTCTACGATCCGCTCTTTGCCGCCATCGGGCAGGCCTACGGTGCCTCGGCGCGGGGGGCGATGACCCAGATCGCGATCGCCTCCGGCTTCGCCATCACCCTGTGCTGGCCGGCATCGAGTTTCCTCGTGGGTCTCGTCGGCTGGCGCGGGACCTGCCTCGTCTACGCGGCCCTCGCGGTCCTAGTCGTGGTTCCGCTCTTCGCCTTCGCCCTTCCGGCCGGGTCCCGGTCCCCGCCGGCCCCGCCGGCGGAGTCGGGCGCCGCGCCCCTGAACGGCCCGCCCGGCCGAAAACCGCTGCCGGGCGAGCGCATCCTCGCCGTCACCTTCACCAGTGCGGCCGTGCTGATGACGGCGGTCTCCGTGCAACTCCTGCTGCTGCTGCAGGCGAAGGGCGTGGCGGCGAGCACGGCGGTCGCTCTCAGCGCCCTGATCGGTCCGTCGCAGGTGGGCGCCCGCATCATCGAGTTGCTGTTCGGCCGCAAGGCGCATCCGGCCTGGGCGCTGCTCGTCTCGAGCGGAAGCGTCGGCCTGGGTCTGCTGCTCCTCGCGGCCGCTCCGAGCTTCGCCTGGCTGGCGATCGTGCTCTACGGGGCCGGGAACGGGATGCGCACCGTGGTGCGCGGAACCCTGCCCCTCGCCCTCTACGGCCAGCACGACTACGCCGCCGTGATGGGCCGCCTCGCCCGCCTGCCCCTGCTCGGACAGGCGGCGACCCCGCTGGCCTGCGGATATGTGGGAGCCTGGTTCGGGCTCGATCGTCTGCTCGCGGTGATGCTGGTCATCGCGGCGCTCAACATCGCCCTTTCGATCACCGTCGCCCGCCGGGCGCTTCGGATCTCCGCCGCCTGACCGTCTATTCGGGGCCGAGGGTTTTTCCGGGAGTAAGGCTGTGGCGACCCCGGTTGGGCTCGAACCAACGACCTGCCGCTTAGAAGGCGGCTGCTCTATCCAGCTGAGCTACGGAGTCGGGGGTGCCGTTGCCCGTAAAAGGCATGGGTCCCGTCCGGGGTCAAGCCTCCCGTCTCCGGTCGACCGACCGCCTTGGCCGGACGATCCCGACGACCGCAGCGTCTCCCGCCGATGCCGGATCGGTTCAGCCCGTGCGGGTCCGGGGCGGCGCGGCGGAAGGGCGGCGCGTCCGACGGGATCGACCTCCGGAAGGCGCAGGCGCTTGAAAGAATCACCCGGGCCGTGTCGGATGCGGCGACCCGCATGCGTCTTCTCGGCGCGAAGTATCCGACGGCTTGAGGCCTGACGCGGACGACGTGCAGCGGGCCAGACCGGGAGGGATCGGAATGAGCAGTACCCACCAACCCGAGGCCCCCGCTCCCGCCCCCGTGAAGGGCGGTCTGGTGCCCTACCTGACGGTGGCGGGCGCCTTGAAGGCGGCGGATTTCTACGTCCGCGCCTTCGGGGCCGAGATCGCCACCGTGATGCCGGCCGACGACCAGGGACGGACCATGCACGTGCAT
The DNA here is from genome assembly GCF_058782155.1 of Methylobacterium sp. FW306-05-D. Lineage (NCBI taxonomy): Bacteria > Pseudomonadati > Pseudomonadota > Alphaproteobacteria > Hyphomicrobiales > Methylobacteriaceae > Methylobacterium > Methylobacterium sp. FW306-05-D. The sequence goes on along the minus strand of NZ_JBYSXL010000012.1, from coordinate 58,866 downwards.
CTCCACGTCAACGGCGCCTCCCTGATGCTGTCGGACGCTTTTCCCGAGCGCGGCCATTCCCTTCAGTCCCCACAGGCCTTCACCCTGATGCTGATGGTCGACGACATCGACGCTCGCTATGGCCGGGCCGTCGAGGCGGGCGCCACCGCCGTGATGCCGCCGGCGGACATGTTCTGGGGCGACCGCTACGGCCAGCTGCGTGATCCCTTCGGAGTGCTCTGGGCGATGAACCAGCCGAAGCGCTGACGCCCCTCGCCGTTTGCCCGCAACAGCCCGACCCGGACCGTCGCCATGACCGAGAGCACCGGACGCGAACTCGTCCTCACACGCCTGATCCCGGCAACACCCGCCGCGCTCTACCGATGCTGGACCGAACCCGATCTGATCAAACGCTGGTTCGCGCCCAAACCCTTCGTGGTCGCGGAAGCAGAGACAGACTTGAGGGTCGGTGGCGCTTCCCGCATCGTCATGCAGGCGCCGGACGGATCGGAATTCTCCAGCACCGGCGTTTATCTCGAGTTGGTCGAGAACGCCCGAATCGTCTTCACGGACGCTTATGTTCGGGCCTGGGAGCCCTCCGCCAAACCGTTCTTCACCGGTATCATCACCTTCGCACCGGAGGGCGCCGCCGCCCGGTACACCGCCCGGGTGCGGCACTGGTCGGCGGAGGACTGCGCGGCGCACGAGGCCATGGGCTTCCACGACGGCTGGGGCCGGTGTGCCGACCAACTCGGCGAACTGGCCGCGCGCCTTTGATGCCAGAACCGCCGCGACTGACCCACGCGGCTTGCCCGAAGGGATTCGATCCATGTCGAAGGTCAGCACCTGCCTCTGGTTCGATCGCGGCGCGGAGGAGGCCGTCCGCCTCTACGTCTCCCTGATACCGGGGTCCCGCATCGATCATGTCCAGCGCGCACCGGGCCCATGGCCGGGCGGGCGGCCGGACGACGTGATCCTGATCGGCTTCACCCTGGGTGACCAGAGCTTCCAGGCGTTGAACGGCGGTGTCCCGGCGGATTATGGCACGGCCGCCTCGATCTCGGTCGCCTGCGCCGACCAGGCGGAGGTTGACCGTCTCTGGGACGGCCTCGTCGCGGGCGGCGGATCGGAAATCATGTGCGGCTGGCTGCGCGACCGCTGGGGCGTGCCCTGGCAGATCGTTCCCGAGATTCTGCCGCGGCTCCTGGCCGACCCCGATCCCGCCGTCGCCGGCCGCGTCTTTTCCGCCATGCAAACCATGGTCAAGCTGGACGTCGCGGCCCTGATGCGAGCCGCCGAGATGTCCGGAGACGCGGCGCTCTCATCCGAGGTGCCGCAAAAATGACGGAATCATCACAGGCCGTGGAACCACCCTCCCATGCTTACGCTTGTATAGCAAAGGTTACGGCATAGGTAAGGGATCCAACATGAAGACCTTGGCGACCGCCCTCACAGGCATACTCGGTGTCTGCGTCCTCTCCGCGAGCCCTGTTCTGGCTGCTCCCTATGATCCGTTCGGCACGAATGCCGGCGACGATTACTACTCGTCCGATCCGGCTTACGGCTACGGCCGTACGACCGATGATCCCTACGGCTATCCCGGCACGGCCGGACAGGGCTACCAGGCGGCTCCTCAGGCCCAGGTCGCTCCGATCCCGCGCGAGATCGTCGCGTTCGACGGCAACTACAAGCCGGGGACCATCGTGGTGTCCACGGCCGAGCGGCGCCTCTATTTCGTGATGCCGAACGGCGAGGCCATCCGCTACGGCGTCGGCGTCGGCCGCCCGGGCTTCACCTGGTCCGGCGTGAAGACGGTGACGGCCAAGAAGGAGTGGCCGTCGTGGACGCCTCCGGCCGCGATGATCGCACGCCGCCCCGATCTGCCGCGCTACATGGCCGGCGGTGTCGAGAACCCGCTCGGCGCCCGCGCCATGTATATCGGCAACACCGAATATCGCATCCACGGCTCCAACGAGCCAGACACGATCGGTCAGGCCGTGTCGTCCGGCTGTATCCGGATGACCAACGAGGACGTCACCGACCTCTACGAGCGCGTGAAGGTCGGCGCCAAGGTTGTCGTCCTCAACTGAACGCGCAGCGCAGGCGCGAAAACGCGAAGGCCGCGTCATCCGGGAGGATGGCGCGGCCTTCGCCGTTCGAAGTCTCGGGTCTCGGAGAACTCAGGGCACCACCCGCCCGACGGCGGTCTGCGGAGAACTGAAGGACGCAATTGGCATGTCGCAGAAGCAGCGGGCGCCGAGGGGGCGCGGGCTCGGCAGCGGGCAGGAATAGGGCTGGTAGCCGGTCAGGCCCGACTGCACTGCATCGCAGTTCAGGCCGGCCTCCCGACGGGGTGGAAGGCGGCGCTCGTCGTAGGCGCGGCGCGGCGGCGGCCGGTCGTAGCCGTCGTCGTAATATTGTGCGCTGGCGCCCTGTGCCGCGAAGAGCCCGGCCAGGACCGTGAGGATCAGACTGCCTCGGGAGATACGTCGCATGGTCTTACGCCCTCATTAGACAGCGCCAGCCCCGGAAGCGGAAGGCCGCGCGGCGGTAAGGGTTAGGAGACACACCTGTCCCGGGCAAGTCTCACCCCGTGCGCGTTTGATGCGCGAGTCAGTCCCGGCCCCGAGGCCATCTCGGTGCGTCGCCCGGAGCCCGAACGCGAGCAGCCCGCTCCGCCGGGGGCGAAGCGGGCTGCGAATGGGGCGTCCGCGCGGGCGCCGCCGGAGTCGACTCAGGAGTTGGTCGCGTTCCGCATGGCCTGCTCGGCATCGGTGCCGGCCTTGCGTGCGGCCTCCGTGCCCTGCTCCATCGCCTTGCGGGCGTGCTCGGCACTCTCCTGCATGGCACCCTTGGCCTTCTCGGCGCTCTGCTGGATCGCCGACTGGGCGAGACCACCGAACTCCTTGGCCTGGGCCTGGATGGCAGCGAACTGGCTGCGCACGAACTCGGCCTGATGCTGCATTGCTTCCTGCAGGTCGCGCGAGCGGACGAGCTTCTGGGCGAGGTCGAAGGCGGCTGTGACGTTCTGCTCGGCGAACTCGAAGCCGCGGGCAGACACGTCCTGCGCGTTGGTGCGCGCCATCTCGGCGGAACCCTGTACGGTGTCGGCGGTGCGACGGGCGGCGCTGATGAAGGTGTCGAACGCCTTGCGGGCCTGATCGACGCTCTTCTCGGCGAAATCGCGCATCTCGGCCGGGACCTCGTAATTCGGAGTGCTGCTCATTTCCCTCTCCTTGCTCTCGATTGTTGATGGCTCGTTGTGCACCGCACAATAGCACATTGCCTGCCCTATGCCACCCTGCTCGGGCGCGTTAAGGTTGACAACAGGTAAACGTGCGGCGTCCCCCCTCGTGGCTTAAGGAGAGGGGGTGACGCGGTAAAAAGGTCGTCACGTTCTGCGATTCGTCACGCGAAACAGGTGCGGATGTTCGAGAGTGGAGCCTCAGGGCCCGGTGAAACCGACGATTTGGCCATTTCGGCACTCCTGCGCCGATGCGTCGATGATTCGCCATTGGCGGCGCGCCTCCGTGCTCCCGGAAGTGTGATCCTGGTTCTGGACGGCGCCGGGACCCGGGTGCTGCAGACGGCGCCCGGCGGGGAAGCCCTGCGGCGCGCGATCAGCGAATCGGACGGACGGCTGTTTCCGGAACTCCGGATCGGCGAGCAGATCGCGCGGGCGCGCCTGCGCCCCGACCATCCGCTGCTGCTGCGCCTCCAGCTTGATGCTCGGCGCCTCGCCTCGCCCGCGCTGGTCAGCCTGATGCGCGTCGCCGTTGATTCCAACCGCGAGGCCGTCGTGCTGGTGGCGAGCGCGCCGCTGCCGACCCTTCGGGAACGTGTGGCCACCCCGGCGCGGCCCGATGCCGAACCGGTGGCGAGCGAACCGGCGCCGTCCGCTCCCGAGACCGTCACGGACACGCCGGAGCCGATCACGGTCCGGCAGCGCTTTACCTGGGAGAGCGACGATTCCGGGACGATCCTCCAGGTCTCGGGGGCGGCAGGGTCCACCTTCCGCCGGAGGCTTCAGGGCCGGACCTGGCAGGCCCTCGCGGAGGCCGAAGTTCTCCGCGACGCCGGCGGCCTCCTCACCGCCCTCCGGAGCGGACGCACCTTCCGGGCAATCCCGATCGCGATGGTCGATGTCGGCGGTCAGGCCTGCGAGTTGGACCTGTCCGGCGCACCGATCGGCCGGACGGGCACGGCCTTCCGCGGGTTCGGACAGGTCCGCGCGATCCTGGACGCGCCGCCCGCGCCGGAGGCGCAGAGACCCTCTCCGCCGCCGATCGCCGAGCCCATCACCGATGTGTCCGGGCGTGCGGAGGCGGACCCCGCCCCGCAACCCGCGGACCCGTACCTCTCGAGCCACGAGCACGCCGCGTTCCGCGAGATCGCGCGCGCCCTCGGCGCCCGCTTCGCCGGCGACGAGCGTCCGGACCCCGCGGCCGAACCGAGCCTACCCTGTGCGGTGATGCCCTTTCCGCTCCAGCCCGGCCGGCCGGCGGAAGACGCTGCGCCGGACGCTGCTATGGTGGCGACCCTGGAGCGGATTCCCACCGGCGTGCTGGTCTACCGCAACGACGCCGTGCTGTTCGCGAACCGGCCCCTGCTCGATCTCCTCGGCTACGCGGACCGCGAGGACCTCGCGGCGGCGGGCGGGATCGAACACCTGTTCGGCGGGCTCGACCCGCAGGTGCGGCCGTCGGCCGAGACACCCCTGGTCCTGGCGACCCGGAGCGGCGGGCGCGCCAGCGTGCTCGTCGAGCATTCCGTCCTCGACTGGGCCGGACGGCCGGCGGAACTGCTGCTGGCCCGCGATGCCGAGCCGAGCGAAAAGTCCCGCGCCGCCACGGCGTCCGCGATCGCCCAAGATTTCGCCGCCCGCCACGGCACGGATGCCCGCGCACTCCTCGACGCCCTGGAGGACGGGGTCGTGCTCCTGGACCATCAGGCCCGGATCCTGTCCCTGAACCGAAGATCCGCCGAGCTCTTCGGACTCGATCCCCGCGAGGTGGTGGGGGCGAGCTTCCTCGGCCTGTTCGCCTCCGAGCACGCCGTCGACCTGCTCGCCCGCCTGCACGCGGAACCGGGGTCCGCTGTCGCCGAGGATGCCCCGGTGGCTGCGCGCGGAACGCGGCGGCGCCTGCGCGTGAAGATCCTGCCGCTCGCCGGGGATGCCGAGAGCCGCCTGTGCGCGGTGATCCGCGAGGCGGCGCAACGATCCGAGCGCCGGGAGGCGAAGCTGCCAGAGCGGACTGTACCCGAAGACCAAGTCGTGCGCCGGGGCGAACTTCTGATGCTGGTCGGCGAAACGGTGCAGGGTCCGATTCGGGGCATGCTCGGGACGCTCGAAGGACTGATCTCGGAATCCGTGGGTCCGTCCGGATCGGAGCCTCATCGCGTCGGTCTTCGCGAGGTCCACGCCTCCGGCGTGCACCTCCTCGGTCTGGTGAACGATCTCCTGGATCTCGCCCGCATCGAATCCGGCAAGATCGATCTCACCAGCGCGGACGTAGCCCTGAACGAGGTGGTGGCGCGCTGCGTCGCCCTGCTCCAACCGGAGGCGTCCCGCCGGCGCATCGTCCTGCGCACCAGCTTCTCCGGCGATCTCCCGAACCTGGTGGCCGACGAGCGCTCGGTGCACCGGGCGACCGTCAACGTGATCGCGAACGCCATCGCGCTCACCGAGCCGGGCGGACAGGTCATCGTATCGACGACCCTGGCGGATCGCGGCGACGTCGCCCTGCGCATCCGCGATACCGGAATCGGCATGACGGCGGACGAGGTCGAGGGCGCTCTCCATCCCTTCGGCGATGGAACGCTCGGCAAGGAGACTCTCGGCAAGGGAACGCCGGCCGAGCCGAGGCGGGGCACCGGCCTCGGCCTGCCGCTGACGAAGGCCCTGGTCGAGGCCAATCATGGTCGCTTCCGCATCTCCAGCCGGAAGGACGAGGGCACCCTGGTGGAGATGCTGTTTCCCGTGCCCGGCGCGACGATGCGGGCCTGAACCGGGCTGGCCGGTGCTGCAACCGGCCCGGCGAGCGCGCGTTGGATCGGCAGAAACGGAGAGCCCTCCTCTCCCGCCATGGAGACGACGATGCGTGCGTTGACTGTGATCGCCCTGCTCGGGATCGGCCTGCCCGGTGCGGCGCTGGCCCAGCAATCCGGTACCGAGCAGAATCTCAACTCGGCCGGACAGTTCCGGAACATCACCTCGACCGGCGTGACCAAGCCGCCGGGGCGGGCCGAAGCCCCGTCCGAGGAGCGTCTCTCGGAGACCACCCGCAAGCAGCAGGCCATCGACAAGAAGGTCGGCACCGGCATTTGCATTGGGTGCAATTGAGCCGCGCACAAACAAATTAACAATCCTGTCCCGCACCCGACCATCTGGGTGCTTGCGGGGAATATCTCGTTGAGCCTATGACGGTATTCGGAAGACCCGGCTGCGTGAACAGTCGCGATACGATCGGGCACCGATAGGGACAACGCGATGGACGAGAAGGTGGTCGAAGTGCGTTCGACGTGGAGCGAAGGCGCCCACGTCGACAACGCGAAGTACCAGGCCATGTATCAGGCCTCCGTCGCCGATCCAGAAGCCTTCTGGAGCGAGCACGGCAAGCGCATCGATTGGATGACGCCCTTCACGAAAGTGAAGAACACGAGCTTCGAGCCCGGCAACATTTCGATCAAGTGGTTCGAGGACGGACGCACGAACGTCGCCCACAATTGCATCGACCGCCATCTCGAGACGCGCGGCGATCAGGTCGCCATCATCTGGGAAGGTGACGACCCGAACGAGTCCAAGCACATCACCTACCGCCAGCTTCATTCCGAAGTCGGCAAGATGGCCAACGTGCTGCGCAACCGCGGCGTGTCGAAGGGCGACCGGGTCACGATCTACCTGCCGATGATCCCCGAGGCCGCCTACGCGATGCTCGCTTGCGCTCGGCTCGGCGCCATCCACTCCATCGTCTTCGGCGGGTTTTCGCCGGACTCCCTGGCCGGCCGCATCGAGGGCTGCGCTTCCAAGATGGTGATCACCGCCGACGAAGGCCTGCGCGGCGGCCGCAAGGTGCCGCTGAAGGCCAATGTCGACGCCGCCATCGCTCGACTGCCGAAGGACAGCGTGGATCACGTCGTCGTGGTGCGCCGCACCGGTTCGTCGATCGCGATGGAGCCGGGACGCGACGTCTATTACGACGAGGCTGCGGCCCAGGTGACCGACGAGTGTCCGGCCGAACCCGTCGAGGCCGAGCACCCGCTCTTCATCCTCTACACCTCCGGCTCCACCGGTCAGCCGAAGGGCGTCGTCCACACCACCGGCGGTTACCTGGTCTACGCCTCGATGACGCATCGTTACGTCTTCGATTACCGCGAGGGTGAGGTCTACTGGTGCACCGCCGATGTCGGCTGGGTCACGGGCCATTCCTACATCGTCTACGGCCCCCTTGCGAACGGCGCCACGACCCTGATGTTCGAGGGTATTCCGACCTACCCCTCGAACTCGCGTTTCTGGGACGTCGTCGACAAGCATAAGGTCAACATCTTCTACACCGCGCCCACCGCGATCCGCTCGCTGATGGGCGGCGGCGAGGGCCCGGTAAAGAAGACGTCCCGTGCCTCGCTGCGCGTCCTCGGCTCGGTCGGCGAGCCGATCAACCCGGAGGCCTGGGACTGGTACTACAAGGTCGTGGGCGAATCGCGCTGCCCCATCGTCGACACCTGGTGGCAGACGGAAACCGGCGGCATCCTCATCACGCCGCTTCCCGGCGCGACCAAGCTCAAGCCGGGCTCGGCGACGCGGCCGTTCTTCGGTGTCCAGCCGATCGTGGTCGATGCGGAAGGCAAGACCCTCGAAGGTCCGTGCGAAGGCAACCTCTGCATCAAGGATTCCTGGCCCGGTCAGATGCGCACGGTCTACGGCGACCACGAGCGCTTCGAGCAGACTTACTTCTCGACCTATCCGGGCAATTATTTCACCGGCGACGGCTGCCGCCGCGATGCGGACGGCTATTACTGGATCACCGGCCGGGTCGATGACGTCATCAACGTCTCGGGGCACCGGATGGGCACGGCGGAGGTCGAATCCTCCCTGGTCGCGCACCCGAAGGTCTCCGAGGCGGCCGTCGTCGGCTATCCGCACAGTCTCAAGGGCCAGGGCATCTACGCCTACGTGACCCTGATGGAGGGCGAGGAAGGCTCGGACGAACTACGCAAGGAGCTCGTGACCTGGGTCCGCAAGGATATCGGGCCGATCGCCTCGCCGGACCTGATCCAGTTCGCCCCGGGCCTGCCCAAGACCCGCTCGGGCAAGATCATGCGCCGGATCCTGCGCAAGATCGCCGAGGACGAGTTCTCCTCGCTCGGCGACACCTCGACCCTGGCCGAGCCGGCCGTGGTCGACGACCTCATCGAGAATCGACAGAACCGGACGCACTGAACGACGTCCGATTTGCCGACCGCGCGGTCATCCTCCGGATGGCCGCGCGCCGTCACGCCTGAAACCCACGCGCATACTTTCAAGCTTCATCACATCGGGATGCACGTCCGTGAAGAGACGGCACCCGGGGAGAAACCTGTCATGTCAGTTCCCGAGACTGCGCGCATCGCGCAGAATCCGCGCTTCAAGGAGCTCGTCCACGAGCGCACCCGCTTCGGCTGGACGCTGACCATCATCATGCTGCTGATCTATTTCGGCTTCATCGGGCTGATCGCCTTCGACAAGGCGCTGCTGGCCGTGAAGATCAGCGGCGGCACCGCCTCCCTCGGCCTCGTCCTCGGCGTCGCCGTGATCGTCCTCGCCTTCATCCTCACGGGCATCTACGTCCAGCGCGCCAACGGCCGCTTCGACGCGCTGACCGCCGCCCTCAAGCGGGACCTCGGACGATGATCCGCCTCAAGCATCCCCTCGTGCTGGGCACCACGCTGGCGGCGCTGGCCGCCACGGCCGCCTACGCTGCCGGCCCCGATCTCGGCGCGGTCAAGCAGTCGGCGACGAACTGGCCCGCCATTGGCATGTTCGCCTTCTTCGTCCTTTTCACCCTCGGCATCACCTACAAGGCGGCCAAGGGCACCAAGTCGGCCGCCGACTTCTACGCCGCCGGCGGCGGCATCTCGGCCGGCACCAACTCGCTCGCCATCGCGGGCGACTACATGTCCGCCGCCTCGTTCCTCGGCATCTCGGGCCTCGTCTACACCTCCGGCTTCGACGGCCTAATCTACTCGACGGGCTTCCTCGTCGGCTGGCCGATCGTGCTGTTCCTGATCGCGGAGCGCCTGCGCAACCTCGGCAAGTTCACCTTCGCCGACGTCGCCTCGTTCCGCCTCGACCAGACCTCGATCCGCATCATCTCGGCCACCGGCACGCTGGTGGTGGTGGCGTTCTACCTGATCGCCCAGATGGTCGGCGCGGGCAAGCTGATCCAGCTCCTGTTCGGCCTGCCCTACCTCTACGCCGTCATCATCGTCGGCGTGCTGATGATCGTCTACGTCGCCTTCGGCGGCATGAAGGCGACCACCTGGGTGCAGGTGATCAAGGCCTGCCTGCTGCTGGGCGGCGCCACCTTCATGGCCGGCGCGGTGCTCTATCAGTACGGCTTCAATCCGGAGGCGCTGTTCGCCGCCGCCGTCGCCACCCACCCCAAGGGTGACGCGATCATGGCGCCGGGCGGCCTCGTCAGCAATCCGATCGAGGCGATCTCGCTCGGCGTCGGCCTGATGTTCGGCACCGCCGGCCTGCCGCACATCCTGATGCGCTTCTTCACGGTGTCGGACGCCCAGGCGGCCCGCAAGTCGGTGTTCTACGCCACCGGCCTGATCGGCTACTTCTACATCCTCACCTTCATCATCGGCTTCGGCGGCATCGCCCTGCTTATGTCCGATCCGGCCTACTTCAACCTCGACGCGGCCGGCGCCTTCGACAAGCTCAAGGGCATGATCGGTGGCACCAACATGGTGGCGGTGAACCTCGCCAACGCGGTGGGTGGCCCGTACTTCCTGGGCTTCATCTCGGCGGTGGCCTTCGCGACCATCCTGGCGGTGGTGGCGGGCCTGACGCTCGCCGGCGCCTCCGCGGTGAGCCACGATCTCTACGCCCAGGTGATCGCCCGCGGGCGCACCAACGAGGCTGCCGAGGTCCGCCTCTCCAAGATCGCCGCCGTCGTCATCGGCATCGTGGCGATCTATCTCGGCTACGTCTTCGAGAACCAGAACGTCGCCTTCATGGTCGGCCTCGCCTTCTCGGTGGCGGCGAGCTGCAACTTCCCGGTCCTGACCATGTCGATCCTCTGGAAGGGCACCACCACCTGGGGCGCCCTCATCGGCGGCCTCGTGGGCCTGATCGCGGCGGTGGGCATGGTCGTTCTGTCGAAGGCCGTCTGGGTGACGACGTTCGGCAACCCGGTGGCGATCTTCCCCTACGACAACCCGGCCCTGTTCTCGATGCCGCTGGCCTTCCTGACGATCTTCCTCGTCTCCAAGCTCGACAACACCCGCCGGGCGAAAGCCGAGCGCGCATTGTTCGATGCGCAGTTCGTGCGCTCGGAGACGGGTATCGGCGCCGACGGGGCCCACGCTCACTGACCACATTTGCAACGGCGAACGCGCGAAACCGGGGAGGGCGCGGCGCAAGCCGCGCCCTTTTCCATTGCGCGAGCGGATTTAATCCCGGTGAGACCCAAAAAATACGACGTCTTTGCTCAAAAAAATTCTGAATTCCGCGGTCCGCGCCGCCGTTTCGGACTTGGGCCAAAACAAGGCATCGCCTAGCATAGACGCGTGGGTATTGGGTGCGGGATCTGATCAGCGTCGGCTCGACGGGTCGAGACGCGTGGGTAGACGGTGCATCGATCCCCGAAGGGTCCAACAAGCCACGGGCGGACTACGCCTGGGCGATACGATACTTGGAGAAACGCCACATGGTTGCGTCGAGCGCAATTCCCGTCAGCGAATCGGCCACCCGGCCGATGAGCGCGGGCGAGAAGAAGGTCATTCTCGCCTCGTCCCTTGGTACCGTCTTCGAATGGTACGACTTCTACCTCTATGGATCGCTCGCGACGATCATCGGAGCGCAGTTCTTCTCCGCCTACCCGGAAGCGACGCGCAACATCTTCGCGCTGCTGGCCTTCGCCGCTGGATTCCTGGTCCGGCCCTTCGGCGCGCTGGTGTTCGGCCGGCTCGGCGACATGGTCGGCCGCAAGCACACCTTCCTCATCACCATCCTGATCATGGGCATCTCGACCTTCTGCGTCGGCCTGCTGCCCTCCTACGACACCCTGAACGGCTACGGCATCGGCTGGGTCGCGCCGGTGACGTTGCTGGCGCTGCGCATGCTCCAGGGCCTGGCCCTCGGCGGCGAGTATGGCGGTGCGGCGGTCTACGTGGCCGAGCACGCGCCGCGCGGCCGTCGCGGGTTCTACACCGCCTTCATCCAGACGACGGCGACCCTCGGCCTGCTGCTCTCGCTGATCATCATCCTGTCGACCCAGGGCTACGTGAATGGCGCCTACGCGCCCACCGTGACCACCGCCGCGGACGGCACCCAGACCACCATCACGGCCTTCCAGGCCTGGGGCTGGCGCATCCCGTTCCTGGTCTCCTGCGTGCTGCTGCTGATCTCGGTCTGGATCCGTCTGCAGATGAACGAGAGCCCGGCCTTCAAGAAGATGAAGGAGGAGGGCACCCATTCGAAGGCACCGCTCTCCGAGGCCTTCGGCCAGTGGCGCAACGCCAAGTGGGCGCTCCTCGCCCTGCTCGGCCTCACCGCCGGCCAAGCCGTCGTCTGGTACGCCGGGCAGTTCTACGCGCTGTTCTTCCTGCAGAGCATCCTCAAGGTCGACCAGTTCACCGCCAACGTGCTGATCGCCTGGTCGCTGCTGCTCGCCACCGGCGGCTTCCTGTTCTTCGGCGCGCTCTCCGACAGGATCGGGCGCAAGCCCGTGATCCTCGGCGGCTGCCTGATCGCGGCGCTGACCTACTTCCCGCTGTTCGAGCAGCTCACCGCCAACGCCAACCCAGCGCTCTACCAGGCGCAGTCCACGGTGCCGGTGGTGGTCAAGACCAACCCGGCCGAGTGCTCGTTCCAGTTCAATCCGGTCGGGACGGCCAAGTTCACCAAGGAGTGCGACGTCGCCAAGGCGCTGCTCGCCCGCTCGGCCGTGAACTACACCACCGAGCCGGTCGCAGCGGGCGCACCGACCATCGTGACCATCGCCGGCAAGGACTTCCCCGTCGCCGACCCGGCCTTCGCCAAGTCGGTGCCGGCGGCCCTGACCGCGGCGGGCTACCCGGCGCCGGCCGGCAACGCCACCATCGTCAAGGCTTCGAACCCGATCGACATTTTCACCGGCCAGAAGCTGATCGTGGTCGGCATCCTGACGATCCTCGTTCTCTACGTGACGATGGTCTACGGCCCGATCGCGGCGGCGCTGGTGGAGCTGTTCCCGACCCGCATCCGCTACACCTCGATGTCGCTGCCCTACCATATCGGCAACGGCTGGTTCGGCGGCCTGCTGCCGGCCACCTCCTTCGCCATCGTGGCCCAGACCGGCAACATCTATAACGGCCTGTGGTACCCGATCGCGATCGCCGCGATGACCTTTGTCATCGGTCTCCTGTTCATTCCGGAGACCAAGGACCGCGATATCTTCACCTACGACGAGAACCCGGTCCGGTAAGGACCGCAGCCCCCGGGGGGCCCCCCCCCC
>NZ_JBYSXL010000012.1:0-46173 GCF_058782155.1 Methylobacterium sp. FW306-05-D | reverse complement strand
GCCGCGAGGGGGGCCCCTTTTCGATTCAACGGGCCTCGGGCTCGGGCGTCGTCAGGAAGTCGGTGACCATCAGGGCGTGGTCGGCGACGCTCTGGCGGGCGTAGCGCATCCCGAAGTCCGCGACCGCCTCGTCGAAGGCGGAGCCCTTGCCGAGATAGCCGGCGATCATCGCCGCGTCGCCCGAGCGGGCATGGGCGCGGGCCAGGGTCGTGCCGCAGAGCTGAGCGTAGGCCTTGGCGCCGCTCTCGGCCAGGATCTCGGCCACGGCCGATAGTTTCCGATTCTTGAGCTGGCGCACGTAGAAGGAGCGCCCGCTGGCTTCGGAGAACGCGGTGCCGAGGAAGAGGTCGCTCGCCGCCTGCATGATCCGCTGGCCGTCGATCACTCGCTGGCCCTCGGAGACGACGCTGAAGGGCTTGAGCGCGAGCTGGCCGATCACCGAGGGGCGAGCCTCCTTGATCTGCAGGAACAGCGGCGCTCCGTCCGCATCCGTGTAGATCCCGACGGCGCTGACGAGCCCGACCGATCCGACGCCGACGACCTTGAAGGCGACGTCGCGCTGGGCGTAGCGGGAGAGCAGGGTCCAGCGATCGGCCGTGAGGCTGTGCGGATAGGCCAGCAGCGCCTGCGCGGCGTCCTGCACCGCCTCGGTCAGGCCGCCGGGACCCCGATGGAAGATCGTCGGCGCCTTATCGGCGATGGTCCAATCCGCCGGGTCGGTCTGGTCCGGAGCCACCGCGAGGGTCGGGACGTCGCCGCGGGCGAGCCCGTCCGCGTTCTCGGTGGCGGCCTCGGAGAGGAGACGCCGGCACAGGTCGTCGTCGCCCAGGCGCCCGACCTCGTGCTCGAGGTCGATGCGGCTGTGCCAGATCGCCAGGGGCGACAGCGTCGAGAGCTCGCGCATGTGCTCGCGATAGGCCCGGACCCCGGCCCGCGCCGCGCGGCGCGCCTTGTCCTCGCCGCGCGGAAGGGCGGCCACCGCAATGCTGGCGGCGAGCCGCTTCACGTCGACGGTGAAGTCGACGTTCCACAGGGTCTCGTCGAAGTCGTTGATGTCGAACAGCGTCTGCCCCTCGGGGCTGCGGTAGACGCCGAAGTTGCCGATGTGGCAGTCGCCGCAGGCCTGGACCGGAATGCCCGGGACCGGCACGCCCTCGAGATCGGCCGCCATGACGGCGGCGGCCCCGCGCAGGAAGGCGAAGGGATCGGCCCGCATCCGCTCCCGCCGGAGCGGGACGAGCTCGGCCAGCCGGCTCGCCTCGGCGGCCTGAAGGATCGCCAGGGGATCGCGCTGCGGCGAGGCCTGCCACTCGGCATGCGATTCCCGCGAGACCTGCTCGCGCAGGCGCTTGCCCGCCGCTCGGCGTTCCTCGCGGCGGGTGGAATGTTGCGTGTGCGTCATGGCGTGGGGCCTCTTAGGTCCGGGACGCAGAGCCGTTCCCGGCGGCCCGGGTAGAAAGTCAGTGCCGGAAATGGCGGTGGCCGGTGAACACCATGGCGAGGCCGGCCTCGTCGGCGGCCTTGATCACGTCGGCGTCGCGCATCGAGCCGCCCGGCTGGATCACCGCCGTGGCCCCGGCCTCCGCCGCCGCGATCAGCCCGTCGGCGAAGGGGAAGAAGGCGTCGGAGGCGACCACCGAGCCCTTGGCGAGGCTCTCGGCGGCGCCGAGGCGCCGGGCGCCTTCGGCCGCCTTCCAGGCGGCGATGCGCGAGGAATCGACCCGCGACATCTGCCCGGCGCCGATGCCCACCGTGGCGCCGTCGCGCGCATACACGATGGCGTTCGACTTGACGTGCTTGGCGACCCGGTAGGCGAAGCGCAGGTCGGCATATTCGCGCTCCGTGGGCGCCCGCTGCGTGACGACCGTCAGGGGCATGTCGTCGACCACCGCTGCGTCGCGGGCCTGGACCAGCAGGCCGCCCGCCAGCGTCTTCACGGTCTCGCCGGCCCCGCGCGGGTCGGGCAGGCCGTCGGCCAGGAGCAGGCGCAGGTTCTTCTTGCCCGCCACGATCGCGATCGCCTCGGGCGTGGCGTCCGGGGCGATGATCACCTCGGTGAAGATCTCGACGATCCTGCGCGCGGCCTCGGCATCCAGCGGACGGTTCAGGGCGACGATCCCGCCGAAGGCCGAGGTCGGATCGCAGCTCAGGGCACGCTCGTAGGCTTCGAGGAGGTCGGTGCCCTCGGCCACGCCGCAGGGATTGGCGTGCTTGATGATCGCCACGGCGGCGGCGCGGGCCGGGTCGAACTCCGCCACGCACTCGTAGGCCGCATCGGTGTCGTTGAGGTTGTTGTAGGACAGCTCCTTGCCCTGGAGCTGGCGCGCCGTGGCCACGCCGGGCCGCCTCAGGCCCGCAGACCGGTAGAAGGCCGCGCTCTGGTGGGGATTCTCGCCGTAGCGCAGGGGCTGGGCCAGCGTGCCGCCGAAGGCACGGTAGGCCGGCGTCGCCTCGCTCTCGATCTGTCCCGCGAGCCAGTTGGCGATGGCCGCGTCGTAGGTCGCCGTGCGGGCATAGGCCTTCTGGGCGAGGCGCCGCCGGGTCCGCTCGTGCAGGCTGCCGGCATTCGCCTCGAGCTCGGCCAGGAGATCGGCATAGTCCGCCACATCGACCACGACCGCGACGTCGGCATGGTTCTTCGAGGCGGCACGAATCATCGCCGGGCCGCCGATGTCGATGTTCTCGACGCACGCGTCGTAGGAGGCGCCCTGCGCCACCGTCGCCTCGAAGGGGTAGAGGTTGACCACGAGGAGATCGATGGCGCGGATCCCGTGCGCCGCGAGGGCCGCCTGGTGCTCGGGGTTGTCGCGCACCGCGAGCAGTCCGCCATGGACGCCGGGATGCAGAGTCTTCACCCGCCCGTCCATCATCTCGGGGAAGCCCGTCAGGTCGGCGACCTCGGTGACGGCGAGCCCCGCCGCCCGCAAGGCCTTGTGGGTGCCGCCGGTGGAGACGAGCTCGATGCCGAGGCGGTCGAGGGCGGTGGCGAACGCGACGACGCCTTCCTTGTCCGAGACGGAGAGGAGAGCGCGGGTGACCCGCACCTGGTCATGCGACATGGCGTTGCGTCCGAAGGCAAGCGACGAGGAACTGACCGGCGCCTACCACAAAATTGTGCGCTGCGGCCAGCCGCGCCGTCGGCCGCGACGTCAATCCTGCCGCAGCTGCGCCCGGGCGAAGCCCCATCGAATGCGGGTATCCTCCGCCACCGACAGGTGCAGCACGATCTGGTCCGTGCGCCGGGCGCCGGTGAGCCCCGCGAAGTAGACGCTCTCCTCCAGGGCGACCGATGCCCCTTCGGCGCCGAAATGCCAGACCTCGCCGATGGGCGAGATCAGTTCGATGCGCCCGTCCTCGAGGCCGCGCGCCGCGATGGCCGGGTGCAGGTGGAAGCGCACCGCCACCTCCTGCGGCCGGTGGCGGGTCTTGCCCCGCTTGGCCGCCGGCGGACGGACGAAGGCATCCTCGCCCGCGAGGAGGTTGCCGTTGCCGGAAAGGCGCCAGCGCCGCTCGTGGACGAGGCCGCAGTCGCGGGCATAGCCGTCGTGGCGGGCCGCCAGGACGGTGGCACCCTCCTCCGTCGTGCGCTCGGATTTCACGTCGCGCGGGCCGCGCAGGATCACGGGGCCGATCCTGTGCGAGAGCCAGGTCACGGCCCAGCGCTCGTACCAGGCGCCCCCGCCCACGAGGAAGCGGCAGGACGAGGTGTCGCCCACCGTGGCGGTGGAATGGGCGGCCGTGCTGCGGGCGAGGCGCCGCAGTTCCGGGCCGCTCGCGGGCAGCCCACAATTGACGACGATGCGCTGCGGCCCGCTCGACATCTCGAAGGACAGGCAGCCGGCGCCCGCATTGATCGAATCGGCCAGGGGGGGCGGCGCCCCGACATCGGCGACGACGAGGACGCGACCGCCCTCCAGGCGCTCGTAGCCCGAATTCGGGGCGTGCATCATCGGCTGGGCCAGGGCGCCGTCATAGACCAGCAGGGTGGCGAGGTGGTCCGCCGCCGTCGCGCCCATGCCGTTGAAATGGCTGAGTGAGGCGTCCGGATGCCGAAGCAGGCGCAGGAGCGGCAGCATCCGGTCGATGGCGTGCAGGAGGGCTTCCGGCGGGTCGACGCTGCGCGAGAGGAAGGTCTGGCGCAGAGGCAGGAGGTCGAGGAGCAGTTCCATGGCGAAGCGCGGGTCGCGGCTGCGATGGCCGCCGTCGCGCAGGATCTGCCGGTCGAGTTCCCGCACCAGGATGCGGGTGGAGCGGCGCAGGATCGGCTGGATGCCCTCGCAGCAGAGTCCGGCGTAGCAGAGCGCCACCGCCGCGAGCAGGCGGCTCTGGGGTGAGATGCCCCGGCGCAGGTCACCTTCGAGGTCGCGGGCCGTCTTGCCGAGGGCCTTGAGGAAGGCCTGGTAGAAGGCGTGGTCCGCGCCCTCCAGCACCAGCGGCGACTGGCACAGGAAGGAGATCAGCCGGCGGGCCGCCACCGGCGTCGGCCGCGCGAGCGCCGCGTCGCCACGGCCGGCGACGAAGTCGGCCACGAAGGCGCGGGCATTGGCTCGGGCCAGGGCCGTATCGGCCGCTCGCAGGTGGCGCAGCCACCCGAAGCCGTAGAGGATGTCGGCCCATTCCGGCGAGGGCGGCGCATAGTCGAAGGGCGAGCGGCCGCTGACCGACAGGGAGCGCCCCGCGAAGACGAACAGCCCGGCATAGATGTCGTCGGCGAAGGTGGCGTCGCTGGTCCGCAGGTCGTGCGGCGCGATCACGAGGGCCGTCACGCGGGCGCGGGCAAGAATATCCGGCCGACCGGTCACCCGCGCATAGGTATCGCGCACGGAGCGCGCGATCTCGCGTCCGATCAACCGATAGAAGCGCCAGCGATCAGCCCCCCAACGCACGCCTTCTCCTCTTTCGGCTGCAGGGCCGCGAGCCGTCGGCGCGCGGCGTCGGCGCCGTTCTTCACTCGGTCCGGTCTTGACTAGGCCGTGGGCCTTAACCTGCGGTTAACCTCAAGTCACCCGCCCCATCGGTACGAGACCCCCTCACTCGGCCGGCCGCTCGGCGACCTGGCGGACCGGACGGGCCCCCCGGGCATCGGCGGCCTTCAGGGCCTTCCAGCTGTTCGGTTGGGCCACGAAGGCGCGGAGGGCGGCGGTGTTGGCCGCGGCCTCCTCCGGCGAGAGGTCTTGGCGCGAGACCGCCTCGGCATCGGAGAACTTGCCCTGGAGGCCGAGCACCAGCGCGAGATTCTGGCGCACGCGGGCATCGGCGCGCGGCTGCTCGGCGGCTCGCCGCAGGGTCGCCTCCGCCTGCGGCAATTGCCGGCCGAGGGCGTAGGAGAGCCCGAGATTCGAGAGGATGACGGGATCGTCCGGCTGGATCTTCAGCGCCGCCTCGTAAAAGCCCTGGGCCCGGTCGTGGTCGCCGAGCTGGTCGGCGACCGCGCCCTGGGCCGACAGCACGCGCCAGTCCGGCCGGGCCGGCGTGTGCGCGTTCTGGAGGACATCGGCCGCCTCCTGGAAGCGGCCCACCTCGGACAGGCTCTTGCCGTAGGCGGCGAGCACGGTGTTGTTCTTCGGGTTGCGCAGGGCAACCTGCTGCAGGACCGCGACGGCCTGCGGCTTCTGGTTCGTGGCGCGGAGCGCCTGCGCGTATCGCAGCGCCAGGGACACGTCGTTCGGATCGGCGCCGTACTTCTCGCCCAGAGCCTCGACATCCCGCCGGCTGACCACCGCGGGACCCTGGGGACGGCCGAAGCCCGGCAGCGAGAGGCCGCCGATGGAACCGGTCGTTTCCGGAGACCGGGACTGGCAGCCGGCCGCGAGGGCCGCCACGAGCGTCGCCGCCAGGAGGGGCCGCGGACGGATCCGAGAGAACGTGAACAGCGGCGTGACCATGACGCGCTCCGCGACGGGCCGGCAGGGCCCAGGATTTGCTCGGGCGGACGCTTCGCGCTCCCGTTCGGCCGGTGATAGAGCGTTAACCCTAACCCGCCGTTAATTGCCCGCCCCTGCCCTCGCGAGACCCATGACCCAGTCCCTGTCCCGCCTCGTCGCCGAACCGGGCGACTCCGTCCCGATCACCTGCGTCACACCGGATACCTGGCCCCGAGTGGAGGCGTCCCTGCCCGCCCCCCAGGCCGCCTATGCCCGCGCGACGGACTTCGCGCCGAAGGCCGGGCGGATCGCCCTCCTCCCAGCCCCCGACGGTCGACTGGGCCAGGTGCTGTTCGGCCTGGGCGACGGCAGCGACCCGATGATCGCCGGCAAGCTGCCCGGCGCGCTCCCGCCGGGAACCTATCGCCTCGCACCGGCGGAGGGGTTCGACGCCGGTGCGGCGACCCTCGCGTGGCTCCTCGGGAGCTACCGCTTCGGGCGCTACCGTGACGCGGGCTCCGAACGCCCGGCCCTCGTAGTCCCCGAGGAGGTCGACAGCGAGGCCGTGACCCGGATCGCCGAGGCGGTGGCGCGGGGCCGCGACCTCGTGAACACCCCGGCCAACGACCTCGGCCCGGCGGAGATCGAGGCCGCCATCCGTGCCGTCGCCGAGCGCCACGGCGCCGTCGTGACGGTCGTCGCCGGAGACGCGCTCGCGCAGGCGTTTCCCCTGGTCCACACGGTGGGCGCCGCCTCCCCTCGGGCGCCGCGTCTCATCGACCTGTCCTGGGGGCCGGCCGATGCACCGCGGGTGACCCTCGTCGGCAAGGGCGTCGCCTTCGACACCGGGGGGCTCGACATCAAGCCGTCGAGCGGCATGCTCCTGATGAAGAAGGACATGGGGGGCGCCGCGGCCGCCCTCGCGGCGGCCGACATGGTGATGGGCTCGGGCCTCCACCTGCGCCTGCGCCTGATCGTGCCCGCCGTGGAGAACGCGATCTCGGGCAGCGCCTTCCGCCCGGGTGACGTCATCCGCAGCCGGGCCGGTCTCACGGTCGAGATCGGCAACACCGATGCCGAGGGACGGCTGATCCTCGCCGACGCCCTCGCGCTGGCGGATGCCGACGCGCCGGAGCTGCTCCTCGACTTCGCGACCCTGACCGGCGCGGCGCGGGTCGCCCTCGGCCCCGACCTCCCGGCCTTCTTCACAGAGGACGAGGGGCTGGCCGCTTCGGTCTCGGAGGCCGGGATCGCCGTCGCCGATCCGATCTGGCGCCTGCCCCTGCACAAGCCCTATGCGAGCCTGCTCGATTCGAAGATCGCGGATCTCAACAACGTCTCGGGCGGTCCCTTCGCGGGGGCGATCACGGCGGCCCTGTTCCTGCGCCGCTTCGCGCCCAACACGCGGGCGCACGGGCATTTCGACCTCTACGGCTGGAATCCCTCGACCAAGCCGGGCCGGCCGGAGGGGGGCGAGGTCCAGACCGCCCGCCTCGTCCACGCTCTCCTGACGCGGCGCTATCCCAAGGCCTGACCCGGTCCGAAGGCCCGACCCGGTCCGCCGTCAGAGGCCGAGCATCGCCTTCTCGGACTCGTAGGCCGCGCGCACCGGGGCCGCGCCGTAGGTCCGCTCCAGCCGCCGCACGGTGAAGTGCGCCCGCGCGGTGGACTGGAAATGGTCCATGAAGGCGGCGTTCACCGCGGCGCCGCCCACGGCCCCGAGGATCGGCACGGCCTGCGCCGCCACCTTCTGCGAGACCACGAGGCCGAAGCGCGCCGCGATCTGCGTCGAGAAGCGGATCAGGGCGGGGGCCGCCTCGTCGAGGAGCGCCCGGTTGCCGGCATAGCGCGCCGCCTCGACCATGGTCTTGGCCAGCGCCGCGCGCACGGCGAAGTAGCCGCTCTCGGTCAGGGCGCTTCCCGCCGCCTCGCGGCCGCCGAGGGCGAAGACCTGCACGCAGGCGAGGGCGTTCTCGGGATCGCCGAGATCCTCGCCCTCCTCCCGGGCGATCTGCGCGATCGAACGCAGCATCAGCGTGGTGGAGACCGGCAATTCGACCGCGAGGGTCGCGAGGCCGAAGGCGCCCCCGAGAGCGCCCGAGACGGCCGCCATCGCCTTGTGGCCGAAGGCGCTGGACGGCAGGTACTTCGCCAGGCGCGTCACCCTGCGCACGGTGGCGGAGTCCGTCTCGACGGGACCGGCGAGGAGCGGATCGCCCGGCGCCGGCACGGGGATCTCGCGGCCGGCCGGCAGCGTCGCCAGGGCGACCTTCAGGGAGGCGCGCATGGCGCTCTCGGTCGCCTGCGACACCGCCTCGGTCACGGGCGCCGGCAGGGCACGGCCGATCATGTCGAGGGGCGCGCCGGCCACCGCCGAGAGCCGCGCGGCGAGGCCCGGCTTCTCCAGGGCCTCGACGGCCCGTCGGAGCGCGGCCCGGTCGGCCTCGCTGAGGTCCGGCGCGCCGGGGCTGACGGCCGGGGTGGTGGTGGTGTCGTCGACGAGTTTGATGTTGCTCACGTCTGCGGTCTCATCCGTGTGCCGGGTGGGGGCGTCCGGTCCGGCCTGCCCCGGGGTGGTCGCTGCCGGTGGAAGCAAGCCCGGGGCCCCGCGAATGGTTCCCCCCGATCTCGTCGCCGGCGGCGGCCTCCGGGCGGACCGGGTCCGCCGCAATGGCCTGCGCCGCGCTCGCCTTGCGCTCGCCGGCCCGGCCGACGAACAGGCAGAGGATCACGACCGGAATGCCGACGGCCGCCGTGAAGGCGAAGAACACGGGGTAGCCGTAGGCCGCGACGATGAACCCGGAGGTTCCGGCCACGAGCTTGCCCGGCAGGGCATAGAGCGAGGAGAACAGGGCGTACTGCGTCGCGGCGAAGCCCGGCGCGGTCAGGCTCGACATGTAGGCGATCAGCGCCATTCCGGCGAAGGAGCCGCAGAAATTGTCGATGGAGATCGCCGCGGTGAGGCGCCAGACCTCCGGTCCGCCGAAGGACAGCCACGAGAAGGCGAGGTTCGAGGCCGCGCCCAGGAAGGCCCCGACCACGAGGGTGGGGAACAGGCCGAAGCGCGTCATCGCCCATCCGCCCACGAAGGCGCCCGCGATGCCGACCCAGATGCCGTAGAGCTTCGACACGGCGCCGATCTCGACCAAGCTGAAGCCCACCTCCCGGTAGAGCGGGCTCGCCATCACGCCCGAGATGAAGTCGGGCAGGCGATAGAGGGCGACGAGGAGCAGGATCGCCCACAGGCCCGCTCCAAGCCGGGTGTGCAGTTCGGTCAGGGGCTCCAGGACGGCGCTCCGGAACGTCCAGGTCCGGGGCGGCGCGGCGGACTCGGCCGCGGTGATCGCGCGGTCGAAGGCCGGGGCGAGCAGCGCGGCGATCATGCCGACGCCCATCAGGGCCGCCATCGACAGGTAGGCGACGCTCCAGCCATAGGCGCTGGCGATGAACAGCGCGCCGGCGCCCGCCGACATCAGGGCCAGGCGGTAGCCGAGGTTCGAGGTCGCGGCCATCACGCCCTGGAGGTCCGTGCCGGCCGCGTCGATGCGCCACCCGTCGATCACCACGTCCTGCGTCGCGGCGCAGAAGGCGACCAGGAAGGCGCCCAGACCGAGCAGCGCGAGGCTGGTGCCGGGATCGGCGAAGGCCATCAGCGTGAGAGACAGGGCGACCGCGCATTGGGTGGCGATCATCCAGGCCCGGCGCCGGCCGAGCGCGCGGCTGAGCACCGGGACGTCGAACCGGTCGATGATCGGGGCCCAGAAGAACTTCAGGGTGTAGGGCAGCGCCAAGTAGCTGAACAGGCCGATCGACTTGATGTCGACGTCCGAGTAGGCGAGCCGGGTCGAGAAGGTGCCGAGCACCAGAAGCAGCGGCAGACCCGAGGAAAAGCCCAGGGCCAGCATCAGCAGGATGCGGGGATCCTCGACGATGTCCTTCAGGCGGAGGCGGCGGCTCGGGATGTCCAGCGCGTCGCTTTGGGCCATGGCATGGAACTCCTGGGGGCCGAGAGGCTTGATGCCCGCACGCCATGGCAGGCCTCGGCACCGACCCTGGACGGGGTCGGTCGTTCGGACTGCATGCCGTGGTGCATCGATTACCACCGACAGCATGCCTTCCGAAATCTTAACGCGAGGTCTCGCATCTTCCTGTTAGCGGCTCGACCGCCCCCACGAGGGACCACGATCCAGGTGTTGACGGCGGGCGCTCCCGGCAGTTCAAATCTGTGTTCGCGCCCGATGGAAGAGGCGGCCGGCCGATCTCGAGGTCGACAATGCGGGCATCTCGTCTTGGCTGAAGCCGATCATGACGCATAGGGAAACGCCGGCGACCAGAGCGCGGGGTCTTGGTGTCGATGCGAGCGCCTTCGTGTCGGCCTTCACCACGAGCCCGACGCCGATGATCCTGACCGACCCGCGCCAGGGCGACAATCCGATCGTCTGGGCCAACGATGCCTTCCTGAAGATGACCGGCTACGGCTGGGAGGACGTCTCCGGACGGAACTGCCGGATGCTGCAGGGGCCGGAGACCGATCCGCGTGCCGTGCGCCGGTTGCGCGAGGCAGTGATTGCGGGACGGCCGATCGAGATCGAACTCGTCAATTACCGCAAGGACGGCACGTCCTTCTGGAACGGCATGACGGTGGCGCCGGTGCACGACGAGACCGGGCGGATCGTGCATTTCTACTCGGCTCAGGCCGACATGACCGGCAAGTATCGTCACGAAGTAGCGATGAAGGATGCCAACGAAGAACTCGAGCGCCGGGTCAGCGAGCAGACGGCGGACCTGCGGGCCGCGCTCGAGCAGAAGACCGCGCTGCTCCACGAGGTCGATCATCGGGTCAAGAACAACCTTCAGGTCATCTCGTCTCTGATGCTGCTGAAAGCGCGCCGGACCCCGCGCGGGGAGGCCCGGGATGCCCTGCAGGGCATGGCCGAGCGGATCGGCGCGCTCTCCACCGTTCACCGGATGCTCTATTCCACCGGCGACGTGACCCGCTTCGACCTGCGGGAATTCGCCGAGGACTTCGTGTCCGAACTGGTGGCCGGGCTCGACACCGAGCGGACCGCCGTCAGCGCGGAGATCGATTCGATCGCCGTCTCCGCCGCGATGGCCGCCCCCTTGGCGCTGATGATGCACGAACTCGCCACCAATGCGGTCCGTCACGCCTTCCCGGACAGCCGGCCCGGCCGCATCACGATCACCGCGCAGCGCAGCGCGGACGGCCTGCGCATGCTGATCGAGGATGACGGAGTGGGTCTGGCCGGAGGCACGCCGAACCCGGCGGGCTTCGGCCGCTCCCTGGTGGAGATGGTGGTGCGCCAGCTTCGCGGCGTGATCGCCTGGAGCGACGTCTCGCCGGGAACGCGCGTCGAGATCGTGGTCCCCCTCGACGCGATCTCGCTCCAGAGCGCCATCACCGAGCGGGCCGCCGGCGCCGAATGGGCTGCGCCATGAGCGGGACGCCGCTGCGGATCCTCGTGGTCGAGGATGAGGTTCTGATCGCCCTCGAACTCGAATGCCTGCTCGACGACCTCGGGCACATCACGGTGGGCGTCGCTGGCAGTTCCGCCGAGGCGATCGCTCTCGGCCGGTCGACGGTACCGGACGTGGCCTTCGTCGACATCCACCTGATCGACGGCCCGACCGGCGTCGACGTGGCCCGCGCCCTCAGCGCCGACCCACACACCACCGTGGTGTTCATGACCGCGAACGCCAAGCGCATCCCCGATGATTTCGCCGGCGCCGTCGGGGTGATCGCCAAGCCCTATTCGGAGCGGGTGGTGGCCGGCGCACTCCGCTACGTCGCCGACAGGCGGGCGGGGCTTGACGCCACGGTGGAGGGGCTCGACGGGTTTCGCCTGGCGGCCGGGGACCCCGCGGATCACCGGCACCCGGCGACCCGCTAGAGCCTTTTCGAGCGAGGTGGATGCCGGCTCGCGTGAAGACAATGCGACCGCGCGATCGGAGAGAGCATGTTCGGGTTCGGGACGGCCTAGCGGCTCGGGGCGGCGCCGCCCGTCGCCATGGCGCGGCGGGCTTCGGCCTGGCTGCTGGCCTCGCCGTAGAACTTGTTGGCATCGCCGAGCTGGATCGAGGGCTGGCAATTCGGCGTGCAGGAATAGGATTCCCGCTCCAGCCCGCGCTGGACCGTGATCACGGCGGCCTGCGGCGCCTGCACGCTGATCGTCGATTCCGCCAGCATCTGCCCCGTGGCGTCGAGCGCGATCAGGTTCGTGCTGCCGAAGCTCTTGCCGGTCAGGATGAGGATGCCGTTCCGCTGCAGCGCCACGTCTGCGATCATCGGGTTTCCGACGATCACGGTCTGGGTCTTCTCGGGCAGGCGCATGACCTTGGCGTTGTCGACCGTCACCGCCACGATGGCCGGAGGTGCGTCGGTGGCCTGAGCGCGCGCGGAGCCGCATCCGCCGAAGGCGGCGTAACCCGCGAGCAGCAGGGCCGTCGCGACCCGGAGCGGGATGTTGGACAGATGGGATGGGGGCTGCATCGGACGCTCACTCGGACCGGACGGCACGACGCAAATCGTGATCGATCTCGGCCCTCGGGGACGCCCCCCTCGTGCCGAGGCTTGAGCGTCAGGAAACACGAGCAGGGTAAACGAAGCGATAATTCTCCATTTGCGGAAGTGGTCTCGCGGTCGCCGCCAAGACGCCGCCCGCCGCCCGGATGCACCGGACGACCAGGACGGAGGCAATCGACGGAAAGTCTTCCCGGCTCACCTGGCCTCGCGATGCCTTGCGGTCTTTAACGACGGCTTCACCACATCTCGAAGCTCTCGGACAGGCGCCCGTTTCGAAGACCGATTTAACCCGTTGGCAAGAGGCTCGGGGCAGATTGGACCCGTCGCCGATTGAGACGCGCAGAGCGTGACCGGCACATTCACTTCCTGGGGATTCTGCCATGACCACCATGTTCAAGCGTTTCGCGGCCGACGAGTCCGGCGCCACCGCCATCGAGTACGGCCTGATCGCCTCGCTGATCGCCGTCGCCGTCGTCACCATTCTCGGCACCGTCGGCAGCAACCTGAAGGGTACCCTGACCACCGTGGCGAACAACCTGAAGAGCTCCTAAGCCCGCGCGGCGTCAGCGGAAGGCTCCTGCATCCTCCGTCGAGGCGGCGTGGCAGGGCGCGACGGACCTTCCGGCCTGCCGGTTTCGAGGAGCATTGCGGGTGTCCCGCAATGCTCCTCGCTCCGTTCGCGACGGGGTGTCGCGCGTCGGCGGCCTTTCGGAATTGAATCCCCCCTGGAGACACGCCTGGTGCCTCCGCGAGCGAGGTCCGGCCGAACCGGATCGTCGACCTCTCCCACCCCGCACCTCCATCGAGCGGCAGGACCCAAAGCGCCATGGCCAGCGTCAGTCTCCTCGTGGTGTTCCCCTTCCTGATGGCCTATGCGGCCGCCAGGGACCTCCTGACGATGCTGATCCCCAACACGGTGTCGATCGCCCTGGTGGCCGCCTTCGCGGTGTTCGCCGTCGCCGGCGGCCTCGGCTGGAACGACCTTGCCGGGCATCTCGGGGCGGGTGCGGCCACGCTCGCCGTCACCTTCACGCTCTTCGCATTCGGCTTCATCGGCGGCGGCGATGCCAAGCTCGCCGCTGCGACGGCCCTGTGGATCGGTTTCGACCAGTTGGCGGGCTATCTAATCGTGGCATCCCTCGCGGGCGGGGCGCTCACCATGCTGATCCTGGCCCTGCGCTCGCAGCCGCTCCCCTCCCCGTTCGCGCGGCTTCCCTTCGCCCTCCACCTGCACGACGCCCGCACCGGCGTCCCCTACGGCATCGCCCTCGCGCTCGCGGCCCTCGTCGTCCTGCCGGAGACGACCATCTGGCTTCGGCTGGTCACGGCCTGATCTTGAATCGCGGTTCGTTCCTTCGTTCCCTCGGATCGATTACACCTTGTTAACCGTAATTTGAGGAATGCCGGGCCATCCTCGACCGACACGGCGATGTGCCGTCGCAGGTTCGAGTTCGGCGATGAAACCAGCCAGACTGGCCGTCCTAGCCATAGCCCTCGTGGCAGGTGGTGGCGCGGCGTTGTTGATCAGTGGGGAGGACGCGCCGGTGGTGCAGCCGGCCGCCGTCGTTCCGCCCCCCGTCGTTCCGATGACCGACGTGCTGGTGGCCGCCGCCGAACTGCCGATGGGCCAGAACATCCAGGCGCCCGACCTCCGCTGGCAGCCCTGGCCGAACGACGCCGTCACGACCGGCTACATCACCCGCACCAACTCGCCGAAGGGCATGGAGGAGATCGTCGGTTCGATCGCCCGCTCCGGCTTCCTCGCCGGGGAGCCCATCCGGCCGCAGAAGCTCGCCCGGTCCGACGGCGGGTTCATGGCCGCGATCCTGCCCTCCGGCCTGCGCGCCGTGGCGATCAACATCGACGCCGCCGGCAGCAACACCGCGGGCGGCTTCATCCTGCCGAACGACCACGTCGACGTGATCCGGACCTACCGGGATGAGGAATCCGGGCGCGGAAACGCCGATGTCCAGGTCTCCGAGACCCTGCTCCAGGACGTTCGCGTCCTCGCCATCGGTCAGGTGGTCCAGGAAAAGAACGGCAACACCGTCGTCACCGGCCAGACGGCGACCCTCGCGCTGACGCCGGCCCAGGCCGAGATCGTCACCCTCGCTCAGAAGGTCGGGCAGCTCTCGCTCTCGCTGCGCAGCCTCGTCGACAGCGGACGCAGCGCCGACCCGACCCTCGACGTACGTCCCGAGACCGGCCTGACGGTGGTGCGGTTCGGCGTCGCGAAGCAGCAATCGCGACGCTGAGACCGGCGCCCCCACGATGACAGAGAACGCGTCGATGACCCTCCCTCCCTGCCCGGCCCCGCGCCGGACTCCGCGGCTCGCCTGCTTCCTGGCCGGTATCCTGCTGACCGTCTCCGGAGCGACCCCCGGGTTCGGGCAGGCCCGCGGCGGTCTGACGGCGGCGCCCGTGCTTTCGGTGGGCACCGACGAGACGGCGACCTCCCGACGGATCGACCTCACGATGGGGCGGTCCCTGGTGGTCGACCTGCCGCGCGACGCCAAGGAAGTCTTCGTCGCCAACCCGAAGGTGGCCAACGCGGTGGTCCGTTCCACCCGCAAGGTGTTCATCATCGGCATGGAGAACGGTGCGACCTCGATCTTCATCATGGATGGCGAGGGCCGCCAGATCACAGCCCTCGACGTCACCGTGGCGCGCGATCTCAACGTCCTGCGCCAGACCCTGAACCAGAGCATCGCCGGTGGCCATTTCGATGCCCGCGCCGCCGGGGATTCGGTGGTTCTCACCGGCACGGTGAACTCCGCCTCCGAGGCGGCCCAGGCCCTGGACATCGCCAACGCCTTCGTGGGCGTCTCCGCCGCCAATCCCACCGCCCGCGGCGCCGTGATCAACAACCTCACGATCCGCGGCAAGGATCAGGTGATGCTGCGGGTCACCGTCGTGGAGGTGTCGCGCACGGTCCTCAAGCAGTTCGGCGTCAATCTCGGCGGGGGCTGGTCGGGCCTCAACCTCGTCAACACCACCCCGCTCGCCCTCAACGGCGGCGCATTCCCGTCCGGCAACCTGCTGTCGGGGACGATCAACGGCCCGGGCGGAGCGAGCCTGACGGCGACCCTGAGGGCCTTCGAGCAGGCCGGCGTGTCCCGAGTGCTGGCGGAGCCGACCCTCACGGCGATCTCGGGGGAATCCGCGACCTTCACGGCCGGCGGTCAGATCCCGGTGCCCTCGAACCTGAGCTGCACCTCCGTCGGGACAAGCACGATCCAGACCTGCGTCCCGAGCGTGAGCTACAAGGATTACGGCGTCAGTCTGAACTTCACGCCGGTGGTCCTGGCCGAGAACAAGATCTCGGTGCGTGTGGGCACGCAGGTCACCGAGATCGACCAGCAGAACGCCCTCAACCTGAACTTCACCGGCACCACCACGGCCGTGCCGGGCTTCACCGTCCGCAAATCCGACACCACCATCGAACTCGCCTCCGGCGCCACCATGATGACAGCCGGCCTGATCCAGCAGCGCAACAAGGCGGCCATCACCGGGCTGCCGGGGCTCGTGAACCTTCCCATCATCGGAGCCCTCTTCCGCTCGCGCGACTACCAGCGGCAGGAGACGGAACTGATGATCATGGTCACGCCCTACATCGCCAAGCCGATGGAGCCGCGCAAGGTCGCCCGGCCCGATGACGGCTTCGTCGATGCGCAGGATGCGCAGGCCATCCTGCTCGGGCGCTTCAACCGCCTCTACGGCGTGGCCGGCGCCAGCCCGCTCGGCAGCGCCTATCGCGGCCGCGTCGGCTTCATCACCGACTAGTCCGACGCGTTCCCGAATCGATCAAGGCGCCGCGGCCCCGGCATCATCAGGACCCTTCTCCGATGTCCCTTCCCTCCCTTCGCACCCCGCTGGCTCTGGCCGCCCTGACCGGCGTCGCCGCCCTGCTCGGAGCCTGCCGTGCCGAGCCCGTCGCCACCACCGGATCGCTCTATCCGGCGGATTACCGCGCCCGCCATCCCGTGGCCCTCACCGAAGGCGTGCGCACGCTCGACGTCTTCGTGACCGGCACGGGGCATATCGATCCGCGTCAGGCCGCCGACGTCGACGCGTTCCTCTTGGAATACAGACGCTACGGACGCGGAACGCTGGCCCTCGACGTCCCCGCCGGTGGCACCCCGCGGACGGCCGCGGCCGTCGAGCGGACGGCGGCCGCCCTGCACCGCCTCAGCCTCGACGGCGGCGTGCCGGACCGGCAGGTCGTGGTCGCCCGCTACCCGGTGGCCAATCCGAGCCTGGCCGCGCCCCTGCGCCTGAGCTTCCAGCGCATGGAGGCCAAGGTGGCGAGCCAGTGCGGAACCTGGCCGCAGGATCTTGGGGTGGGCGATCCCGCCTTCAACGGCCGTAACGAGGTCTACTGGAATTTCGGTTGCGCATCGCAGTCGAACTTCGCCGCGCAAGTCTCTGATCCCGTTGATCTTGTCCGGGCCCGACCCGAGGGCCGGATCGATACCATCCGGCGCACCAACGACATCGGGAAGATCCGGGACGGCAAGGATCCGTCAATCCAATGGCGCCAGGATGGGAAGACCTCCGTCAAGGCGCAGATCTCCGAGTGAACGCCCCGGCCGGGTGCCCCGAAGCACCCGCGACGCAACCAGTCCTCGCCTCCCGCATCGGCGGCAACCTGAACCGGAATTCTCCTCATGGCGGATCTGAACGAGACGTCCGAGCGGATCATCGCTCCCGTGCCGCGGATCACGATTCAGGCGTTTTGCGAGACGCAGGAGAGTGCGGCCCTGATCGAATCCGTCGGCGCCGACCGGCGGATGCAGAAGGCTCACATCAAGGTGCAGATGGGCGGTGGCGCGGCCGCCGTCGAAGCCTATCGGCACGCCCCGACCCCGAACGTCATCGTCATCGAGACCCAGGGCGCTAAGTCGCGTCCCCTCGAATTCCTCGACGCGCTCGCAGAGGTTTGTGACGAGGGAACGAAGGTCGTCGTCATCGGTCACGTGAACGATGTCGCGCTCTATCGGCAGTTCATCCAGCGTGGTGTCAGCGAATACCTGATGGCGCCGGTACGCCCGATCGACCTCATCCAGGCGATCTCGGACCTCTTCACCGCGCCGGGCGCGAAACCTGTCGGTCGGACCATCGCCGTCGTCGGTGCGAAGGGCGGCGTCGGCGTCTCCACCCTGGCCCACAACCTCGCCTGGACGATCGCACGGGAGCAGGACACCGCCACCGTCATCGCTGATCTCGACATCGCCTTCGGAACCGCGAGCCTGAACTTCAACCAGGATCCGCCCCAGGGGATCGCCGAGGCCGTCTTCGCGCCGGACCGACTCGATTCGAATCTCCTCGACCGCCTCCTGTCAAAGTGCAGCGACAATCTCTCCCTGCTCGCCGCTCCGGCCACCCTCGATCGCACGACGGATCTCGCCGAGCCCGCCTTCGACCACCTGCTGGATCTCCTACGCGCCGCGGTGCCATGCGTCGTTCTCGACGTGCCGCACCAATGGACCGCCTGGTCGCGCCGGCTGATGATCAGCGCCGATGAAATTCTCATCGTCGCGAGCCCGGAACTCGCTGCTCTGCGCAACACGAAGAATCTTCTGACTTTGCTTCAGCAGAACCGTCCGAACGACCGTAAGCCGCGGGTCATCCTCAATGGGGTCGGCGTGCCGAAACGGCCCGAAATCGCTTCGGCCGAATTCGCGAAATCCCT
Source organism: Methylobacterium sp. FW306-05-D (assembly GCF_058782155.1). Classification (NCBI taxonomy): domain Bacteria; kingdom Pseudomonadati; phylum Pseudomonadota; class Alphaproteobacteria; order Hyphomicrobiales; family Methylobacteriaceae; genus Methylobacterium; species Methylobacterium sp. FW306-05-D. The sequence goes on along the minus strand of NZ_JBYSXL010000012.1, from coordinate 28,076 downwards.
CGACACCACGATCGCAGCCGCGATTCCCTTCGACGCCGCCCTGTTCGGAACGGCTGCGAACAACGGTCAGATGATCGGCGAAGTGCAATCCGGCGCGAAGGCCGCCGAGATCTTCTCTTCCCTCGCAGCCTCGATCACCGGCCGCGCCGAGCTTCGCCGTGCCCGCCCGAACCTGTTCGAGCCTCTGCTCGCCAAGCTTGCCCGTCGCAAGGCCTCGTGATGCGCCATCCGGTTCCGTATCACCTGAACGCCAGGAGGCAGCGCCATGTTCGGTAGACGATCCGGCAGTGCGGCCGTCGTGGCGCCACGCCCTGCGGCCGTCGTCGCCAAGCCGCAGATCTCCCTGCCGGTCCATGACGACTCGGCTCTTCGCCCGAAGGTGGAGGCGCCGCGCCGTCCCGAGCCCGTAGTCGTCATGGAGACGGTGAAGTCGGAGGACTACTTCCGCACCAAGAGCATGATCTTCGGTGCACTGATCGAGGCCATCGACCTGTCGCAGCTCTCCCGCCTCGATGCGGAGTCGGCGCGCGAGGAAATCCGCGACATCGTCTCGGAGATCATCGGCCTCAAGAACATTGTCCTGTCGATCGCCGAGCAGGAGGAACTGCTCGACGACATCTGCAACGACGTGCTCGGCTACGGCCCGCTCGAACCGCTGCTCGCTCGTGACGACATCGCCGACATCATGGTCAACGGGGCCAGCCGCGCCTTCATCGAGGTGGGTGGCAAGATCCAGCTCACCAACGTCCGCTTCCGCGACAACCAGCAGCTGATGAACATCTGCCAGCGGATCGTCAGTCAGGTCGGCCGGCGCGTCGATGAAGCGTCGCCGATCTGCGACGCCCGCCTCCCGGACGGCTCGCGCGTCAACATCATCGCACCGCCCCTGGCGATCGACGGGCCCGTCCTGACCATCCGCAAGTTCAAGAAGGACAAGCTGACCCTCGACCAACTCGTGACCTTTGGGGCGATCTCGCCGGAAGGCGCCCGCATCCTGCAGATCATCGGGCGCGTCCGCTGCAACGTGGTGATTTCGGGCGGTACCGGTTCGGGCAAGACCACGCTCCTGAACTGTCTGACCCGGTACATCGACGAGGACGAGCGCATCATCACCTGCGAGGACGCGGCGGAACTGCAACTGCAGCAGGCGCACGTGGTGCGGCTGGAGACGCGGCCCGCCAACATGGAGGGGTCAGGACAGGTCACCATGCGCGACCTCGTGAAGAATTGTCTGCGCATGCGACCCGAGCGGATCATCGTCGGCGAGGTTCGCGGCCCCGAGGCTTTCGACCTTCTCCAGGCGATGAACACGGGCCACGACGGCTCGATGGGAACGCTGCACGCCAACTCGCCGCGCGAAGCCCTGGCGCGTATCGAATCGATGATCACCATGGGTGGCTTCAGCCTGCCCTCGCGCACGCTGCGCGAAATGATCTGCGGCTCCATCGACGTGATCGTACAGGCGACCCGCCTTCGCGACGGCTCACGCCGGATCACCCACATCACCGAGGTGATGGGGCTCGAGGGCGACGTCATCATCACCCAGGACCTGTTCCTCTATGATGTGCTCGGAGAGGATGCGAACGGCAAGCTGATCGGGCGCCACCGCTCTACGGGAATTGGTCGGCCGCGCTTCTGGGAGCGCGCGCGCTACTATGGCGAGGACGAGGCCCTCGCAGCCGCCCTCGACGCGGCCAGCGCTGGTGGAAGTGCGCTGTGAACGCCAACGGACTCGCCCTCGCGTCCGGACTGCTCGCGCTCACGGCCGGTGGACTCGCCTACGTCTTCGTGTTCCCTTACCTGTCCGGTGAGAAGCGCTCCGCCGAACGGCGCCGAACCGTCAGCGTCGTCGCGGCACCGGGGAGCCGCAACGTGGCGGTGAATCGCCGCGAGCAGGTCGCCAAGAGTCTCAAGGAAGTCGAGGCGAAGCGCGAGGGCGCCAAGGTAACGCTCGAACTCAAGCTTGCCCGTGCCGGGCTGTCCTGGTCCCGGAACCAATTCTTCATGGTCTCCGCGGTGATGGCGATCGTGTTCGGTCTCGCGATCCTGATCCTGACCGCGAATCCCCTCGCCGCGCTCGGGGCCCTCTTCGCGGGCGGCTTCGGCCTGCCACTTTGGTTGGTCAGCTACCTGCGCAAGCGCCGGATCAAGGCCTTCATCAACGAGTTGCCGACCGCAATCGACATCATCACCCGCGGCGTGCGTGCCGGTATTCCAGTCGGAGACTGCTTCCGGATCATCTCACGGGAAGCGGAGGAACCGATCCGCAGCGAATTCCGGCAGGTCGTCGAATCTCAGACCCTCGGCCTCTCACTCGGCGAAGCGCTGATGAAGATGCACGAGCGGGTGCCCGTCTCGGATGTGAACTTCTTTGCGATCGTCATCAGCATCCAGGCGAAATCCGGCGGTAATCTCTCTGAGGCATTGGCCAACCTGTCTCGCGTGCTCCGTGAGCGCAAGAAGATGGCTGGGAAGGTCCAGGCGATGAGCATGGAGGCGAAGGCCTCAGGCGGAATCATCGCTGCGCTTCCGTTCATCGTCGCTTTCCTGACCTACCTGTCGAGCCCGGATTACATCTCGCTCCTCTGGCGGACCGATATCGGCAAGCTCGCCCTGGTAGCTTCCGCCATCTGGATGTCGCTCGGGGTCTTCACGATGAAGAAGATGATCAATTTCGACGTCTGATTACCGCTGCCCCATCGCCCTATCGCCAAGAATCCTCGTCCGGTCGGTTCGTACGGAGACACCGCATGCTGGATCTCATCGCCGCCAAGGTCACCGAACCTCGCTTCCTCGGCACTGCCCTGGCGGCGGTCGCCGCGGCGGCGACGGCGTTCGCCCTGTTGCAGCCGATCCTGGAACCGGATCGCCTGGACAAGCGCATCAAACTGATCGGAGAGGAGCGCGAGGAGATCCGCCGCCGCGAGCGCGAGCGCATGAGTTCAAAGGCGACCCTGCGCGTCGCGCCCAAGGCTTACATGAAGCGGGTGGTGGAGCAGTTCAATCTCAATCGCTGGCTCGGGACCGAGACCTCCCGGAAGCAATTGATGATGGCCGGGTACCGTTCTCCCGGTGCCGAGACCGGCTTCCTGTTCTTCCGTCTCGTGACGCCGATCCTTCTTGCCATCGTGGCGATTTTCTACGTGTTCGTGCTGGGAGTCCTCGATCAGCCCTTTGCCATCCGGGCGATGATCGTCATCGCGGTCCTGTTGCTGGGCATCAAGGCGCCCGAACTCTATCTCCACAACCGCGCGAGCAAACGGCAGACCGAGATCCGGGCGGCTTGGCCGGACGCTCTCGATCTGACGCTGATCTGCGTGGAGTCCGGCATGTCCGTGGAGCACGCGTTCCGGCGCGTCAGTACCGAGGTCGTGGGACAGTCCATCGTACTCGCCGAGGAACTCGCGGTTCTGACCGCGGAACTCTCCTATCTCCCCGATCGGCGGATCGCCTTCGAGAACTTGGCCAACCGCATCGGCCTCGACCAGATCAAGGCGGTCACGACCGCACTGATCCAGGCAGAGCGCTACGGCACTCCCGTAGGCCAGGCATTGCGGGTCCTGTCGCAGGAGAGTCGCGACATGCGCATGACCGAAGCTGAGAAGAAGGCCGCTGCTCTCCCGCCGAAGCTGACCGTGCCGATGATCCTGTTCTTCCTGCCCGTCCTGTTCGTGGTGATTCTGACCCCGGCGATGATCCAGATCTTCCGGTAGGCCGGCGTCCGCGGATAAATCCGGTCCGATGGCTCCAGCACGCAGACGTGCGTGGCCTATGGATGTTCGACACCTCGGAATCCTGCCATGCGAGGGACATGTCCGACCCTGATACAGAACTCAGAATGACCCCTCTGACCTACGCGATCGGAGATATCCACGGCTGCGCCGATGCGTTGCTGAGGCTTCTCGGTCGGATCAACGTGCATCGAGGCGAGCGGGCTGCCCGGATCGTCTTCCTGGGCGACTATGTTGATCGCGGGCCGGAGAGCGCGCGCGTGATCGAGATCTTGAGGCACCTCCAGCACAACGCCCCGAATGCCATCACGTGCCTCTTGGGCAACCATGAGCAGATGATGCTGGATGCCTACCGTGACGCCCTCGGGGCGACGGTTTGGTTGACCAATGGAGGCAACGAGACTTTGCGGTCTTTCGGAATCACCGATCCGGAGGCCTTTCCGCACGATGTTCTGACCTGGCTCTCGCTCCTGCCCACCGTCTATGAAGACGCCTTGCGCTATTACGTTCATGCGGGGTTTCGACCTGGGCGCCCCGGCATCGATCCAGACGTAGCGGCGCGTCTGTGGATCCGAGAGCCGTTCCTCAGTGCGGCGTTCGATTTCGGGAAGCATGTCGTTCATGGGCATACGCCGCAAACGAACGGCGTCCCGGATCAGCAGCCTTATCGCACGAACCTCGACACCGGATGCGTCTACGGCGGACCGCTCACCGCCGGAATCTTCGATGAGACTCAGAACGGACCGATCGGATTCCTTCAGGTCGATCGAGACAATTAGTTCGCAAGGCTTCCCGTTCGAAACTCATGTCTCCTGATCAGGGTGTATCGCTGGATTTCGCGATGAGCCTCAGGGATCGCTGCATTCGAGATTGGAATGGAGCAGCGCGGTTTGCGTTCTTCGGCATTTCGAAGCGCGCAAAGCCTACAGCCCGATGAAAAAGATCCCTCGATCACCTGGGCTGATCTCTAAAAGTCATTGCCGATCATAGCGGTCGACCCGTAGTCTCCCCGGTAACTCGCGCCGAACGACGAGCGCCCAAGCCAGGGAGTCGAAGCGATGTCGATCGCCGCATCCGTCCTCCGCTCGATATCAGGGTTTTCCGCGCCCGCCTGTCTTCCGTCCGGGGGAGCGACCCTCGACCATAGCGTCGCGAAGATCCCGCGCGTCCCTCTCGCTGCCAGGACGGACCCGGTGTCTTCCATCGCTCCGGCGTTCAACCACCGAAACCGCGTCGAGGAGTGTTGCCATGGATGAGGTGACACGCCGTGCCTGGCTTGGAGGAGCCATTGCGTCCGGCCTCTTGGCCGGTTCTGGCGTACGCGCAGAATCGGACCCGAACGGTCCCTTCGATCTCGTCATACGGGGCGGCGAGGTGATCGATCCGAGCCAGTCCCTGCGGGCAAGGCGCGATCTCGGAATCCGCTATGGCCGCATCGCCGCCCTCGCACCGGAGCTTCCGATCGCGCAGGCAAAGCAGACGGTCGACGCATCGGGCAAGCTCGTCCTACCTGGCCTCGTCGACCTTCATGCCCACACCTTCCCGTACGGGTCGGCAATCGGCATTCCGGCCGACGAGACGGTGCCGTTCTCTGGCGTGACGACGGTGGTGTCCGCCGGTGATGCGGGCGCTAACAACATCGCCGCCCTGCGCCGGCACATCGCTGCGCAGACCCGGACGCGGATGTTCGCCTTCGTGCACATCGCGAACAACGGGTTGTCGGCCTTCCCCGTCGCGGAACTCTACAACATCGACAACGCCCAGGTGGAAGCCTGCGCGCGCGCCATCGCCGAGAACCCGGACTTCGTTCTCGGTGCGAAGGTTCGGATGTCGGAGAACGTCATCTTCAGGCATGGCGCCGAACCCCTGCGTCGGGCGATCCAGGCCTGCGAGATGTCGGGGCGGCCTGCCAAAGTGATGGCGCATATCGGCGGCGTCGAAACGCCTGACCTGATGAGCCGAATCCTGGATCTGCTGCGGCCCGGCGACATCCTCACGCACTGCTACTCCGGCGCGCCTAACATAGCCGGCCAGTTCACCAACATCGTCCAGGACGGCAAGCTTCTTCCGGCGGCCCTCGCCGCCAAGCAGCGCGGCGTCGTCTTCGACATCGGCCATGGCGGCGGCTCCTTCGACTTCACCGTGGCGGAGGCGGCCATCGCGCAGGGAGCCCCGCCCGATACGATCTCGTCGGACCTGCACGTCGTCTCCGGCAACACGCCGGGCATGCCGTTCCTGCCGCTGGTCATGAGCAAGTTCCTGCCCCTCGGCTTCAGCCTGGACCAGGTCATCGCGATGGCGACCGCGGCACCCGCCCGCGTCATCGACCGTGACGTAAAGCTCGGAACGCTGCAGGTCGGAGCGCCGGGCGACGTCTCGGTGATGGAATGGATCGAGCGCCCAGTGTCCATGGTCGATACCCGCAACAACCGTCGCGACGGGACGGGTTTTCTCTCGCCCGTTCTGACGATCAACAACGGCGTCCCCTTCGGCCGCCCATACCAACTTCCCTTCTCGGTTCGGTGAGGCCGTCATGATCGCCGCATCGGACGCCTGCACCCAGGAGACCTGCGCCTACTGCCTGCCGCACCGCGGTTTCATGGGGCCATGGCAGCCCTGGCCCCGGCACTGTGCGGCGGGATCGCAGGCGGTAGGGCAGCCGGTGGATCGCGCACTCTATCGCGGCCTCGTCATCGATTGTCACGGTCACTACACCACTGAGCCGCCGGCCATGCTGGCCTGGCGCAAGCGCCAGATTGACGCCATCAACGATCCCGCCCAGTCCCCCTCACCCTCCGCGCTGTCCGTCAGCGACGACGAAGTCCGCGCGAGCGTCACCGGACGCCAGGTCAACTGCAGACCGAGCGCGGCATCTCCCTCGCCCTCTTCTCGCCGCGCGCCGGCGGCACGGGACACCATGTCGGCAATGCCCGAACCAGCCTCGACTGGTCGATCGTCTTCAACGACATGATCCATCCGGTCGCCACGCTGATGCCGCGTACTTCGTGGGCGTCTGTCGGCTGCGGCAAACCCCCGGTGTCTCGCTCAAGAATTGCATCGCCGAACTCGGTCGCTGCGCGACGCAACGCGGCTTCGTCGGCTGCAACGTGAATCCGGCCCCGTCCGGCGGGTATTGGACCGATCCGCCCCTCACGGACCGCTTCTGGTACCCCCTTTGGGAGAAGATGGTCGAACTCGATGTCCCGGGCATGGTTCACGTGAGCGCCTAGGCCAATCGAAACTTCCACGCGACCGGCGCACCTTACATGAATGGCGAACCACCGCTTTCATGCAGTTCGTCACCTCGGATCTGTTCAAGGATTTCCCGACTCTGCGCCTGATCATCCCGCACGGGGGTGGCGCGGTTCCCTACCATTGGGGGCGGTATCGCGCTCTGGCGCAGGACTTGAAGCGCTCGCCCCTCACGGACCTGCTGCGCAACGTCTTCTTGGACACCTGCGTCTACCATCAGCCCGGCATCGACCTGCTTCTGAAGGTCGTACCCGCGGGCAACGTGCTCTTCGCGTCTAAAATGGTCGGCGCAGTGAACGGGATCGATCCCGAGACCGGCCACGCCTACGACGACACCAAGCGATACGTGGACGCGGCTGCGATTTCCGATGCGGACAGGGCCGGGATCTACATGGGCAATGTCTTTAAGATGTATCCACGCCTCGCCGACACGATCGATCGGGCCGGCTTGCTGCCCTGAACAACCCGATCCTCATGCGATCCTTATGGAATCGCGCCGGGCGGCCTCTCGAACCCTAATGCGCTTTCCGTCCATGCTTCGGGCGAGGCGCGATCGGTCGTGACATTTCGAACCCGATCGGCCGCACCGGATCGGACGCACCATGCTCGATATCGCCTTCCTCGCCGCGGGCCTCGCCTTCTTCGGCATTGCCGCCGGCTACGCCCTGCTCTGCGAACGGCTCTGAGCCTGCTGTCAGGAGTTCCCGCATCATGACCCTCGACCTGACCCTCGGCGCCCTCGTGACCCTGGGGCTGCTCGGCTACCTCGCCTACGCTCTCGTGCGTCCCGAGCGGTTCTGACCAACCCTCCAGCCAAACTCCCAAGGACTGCCTCCATGACCATCAACGGCTGGCTTCAGGTCGCGCTGTTCTGTGCGACCGTGCTGGTACTCGTCAGGCCGCTCGGCGGGTACATGACGCGCGTCTTCCAGGGCGAACGTACGCTCCTCACGCCCATTCTCGGCCCCGTCGAAACCGGGCTCTATCGCCTTGCCGGCATTGATGCCCGAAGCGAGCAGAGCTGGCTCGCCTACGGGCTCGCCATGCTGGCGTTCCACGCCCTCGGCTTCCTCGCCCTCTACGGTCTCCTGCGCCTGCAGGATGTCCTACCCTTCAATCCGGCTGGGCAATCGGCCGTGGCGCCGGATCTCGCCTTCAACACCGCAGCGAGCTTCGTCACCAATACCAACTGGCAGAACTACGGGGGCGAGAGCACCCTGTCTTACCTGTCGCAGATGCTGGGCCTGACTCACCAGAACTTCCTTTCGGCCGCCACCGGCATCGCCCTCGCCGTCGCCCTGATCCGGGGCTTCTCGCGGGCCTCGGCGAGGACAGTGGGTTCGTTCTGGGTCGATCTCACGCGTTGCACCCTCTACGTCCTGCTGCCGATCTGCGTGATCTATACGCTGTTCCTGGTCTCGCAGGGCATCCCCCAGACTCTGGGCGCCTCCATCGAGGCGACGACGCTGGAGGGAGCCACCCAGACGATCGCGGTCGGGCCGGTTGCGAGCCAGGTCGCGATCAAGATGCTCGGCACAAACGGTGGCGGGTTCTTCAACGCCAATGCCGCTCATCCTTTTGAGAATCCGACCGCGCTGTCGAACTTCATCCAGATTCTCTCGATCTTCGTCCTCGGCGCGGCGATGACCAACGTGTTCGGCCGCATGGTCGGCGACGAGCGGAAGGGATGGGCGATCCTCGGGGCCATGGGCGTGCTGTTCCTCGCCGGCGTCCTCGTCACCTATGCCAGCGAGGCCGCGGGCAGCTCCGTCCTGAATGGCCTCGGGCTCACGGGCGGCAACATGGAGGGTAAGGAAGTCCGGTTCGGCATCGTCGCCTCAGCGCTCTTTGCGGTGGTGACCACGGCCGCGTCGTGCGGCGCGGTCAACGCGATGCACGACAGCTTCACAGCCCTCGGCGGCCTGATCCCGATGATCAACATGCAGCTCGGTGAGATCATCGTCGGCGGCGTCGGCGCGGGCCTCTACGGCATGCTCGTCTTCGTCATCGTCGCGATCTTCGTCGCCGGGCTCATGGTCGGCCGGACCCCCGAGTATCTGGGCAAGAAGATCGAGGCCCGAGAGGTGAAGATGGCCATGCTCGCCATCCTCTGCCTGCCGCTGATGATGCTGGGTTTCACCGCCCTCGCCACGGTGGTCGCGGCGGGTCTCGCCGGCCCCGCCAATGCCGGACCACACGGGTTTTCGGAAATCCTCTACGCGTTCACCTCTGCGGCGGCGAACAACGGCTCGGCCTTCGGCGGCCTCAGCGGAAACACCGCCTTTTACAACACGACCCTGGCCGTCGGCATGCTGGTGGGCCGGTTCTTCGTGATCATCCCCGCCCTGGCGATCGCCGGCGCCCTTGCCGCGAAGAAGACCGTGCCGGCCTCGGCCGGAACGCTGCCGACCCACGGCGGTCTGTTCATCGGCATGCTGGTCGGTGTCATCCTGATCGTGGGCGGCCTGACCTTCTTCCCGTCCCTGGCGCTCGGACCGATCGTCGAGCACCTCGCGGGGACGGCAGGCCAGACCTTCTCGACGGGCGGCTGAGCGATGAGGTCCGCCGTCCCATCCCGCCGGGGCCGGCGCCATCACCTGCATGGCTCCCGTGTCGGTACCCGCCAGACCGTTCCGGTCTCCGGAGCCCGGCCCATTCGGCTCTCTGACCTGATCCTGGCTCTGCTCGGGGTCACCCTCCTGGGTGCTCTTGCCCTGGTGATCGTCGCCGAACTCGCGAGCCGCGTCCTCACGCCCTGATCCGCCTCATGGGCCCGGTGCCCCGCGCTTCGCCTTTCCCGCGCCACTTCGTGGAAATCCCTCACATGTCTCGCCCATCCTCATCCCTCTTCAGCGCCGCCCTCGTCGGCCCGTCGCTCGTCAGTTCGATCCGGAAGCTCGATCCTCGGATCATGATCCGAAACCCCGTGATGTTCGTGGTCGAGGTGGTGGCGACCCTGACCACTGTGCTGTTCGTCCGCGATCTCGCGACCGGCGCGCCGGGGCTCGGCTTCTCCGGTCAGATCATCCTCTGGCTCTGGTTCACCCTGATCTTCGCCAACTTCGCCGAAGCCGTTGCCGAGGGGCGCGGAAAGGCTCAGGCCGATAGCCTGCGCCGGACGCGCACCGAGATGCAGGCCAAGCGCCTCACTGGGCTGGGTCACGAGTACGAGACCGTGCCGGGCACCGCCCTGAAGGTCGGTGACGTGGTGCTGGTGGAAGCCGGCGACCTGATCCCGTCCGACGGCGAAGTCATCGCGGGCGTCGCCTCGGTCAACGAGGCGGCCATCACCGGTGAATCCGCACCGGTGATCCGGGAATCCGGCGGGGACAGGTCTGCGGTGACGGGTGGGACACAGGTGCTGTCCGACGAGATCCGGGTGCGCATCACGGCGGCCGCCGGCTCGACCTTCGTCGATCGGATGATCGCGCTGGTCGAGGGTGCCTCCCGGCAGAAGACCCCGAACGAGATCGCCCTCAACATCCTGCTCGCGGGTCTCACCATCATCTTCGTCTTCGCGGTGGCCTCGATCCCGAGCTTCGCGAGCTACGCCGGTGGCTCCATTCCCCTCATCGTGCTGGTCGCCCTGTTCGTGACCCTCATCCCCACCACCATCGGCGCGCTCCTGTCGGCGATCGGCATCGCCGGCATGGATCGCCTCGTTCGCTTCAACGTGCTCGCCATGTCGGGCCGCGCGGTCGAGGCCGCCGGCGACGTCGACACCCTCCTTCTCGACAAGACCGGCACCATCACGCTGGGGAACCGCCAGGCCACGGAGTTCCGCCCCGTACGGGGCATCTCCGAGCAGGATCTGGCCGATGCCGCCCAGTTGGCGTCGCTGGCGGACGAAACGCCCGAGGGCCGCTCGATCGTGGTGCTGGCCAAGGACCGCTACGGCATCCGCGCCCGCGACATGGGACGCCTCAACGCGACCTTCGTGCCCTTCACCGCGCAGACCCGGATGAGCGGCGTCGACCTGGACGGGACCTCCATTCGCAAGGGCGCCGTCGATTCCATCATCGCGGCGGTGAGGCAGCAGCCCGTTGCCACGCGGGGCTCCAATGCGGCGCTGGCCTACAGCCCCGTCACCGCCTCCGAGACCGTCCAGGAAATTCAGGCCATTGCCGAGGAGATCGCGAAGGCCGGCGGCACCCCCCTGGCGGTCGCCCGCGACGGACAGCTCCTCGGCGTCGTCAATCTGAAGGACATCGTGAAGGGCGGCATCCGCGAACGCTTCGCCGAATTGCGTCAGATGGGCATCCGCACGGTGATGATCACAGGAGACAATCCCATGACGGCCGCCGCCATCGCGGCCGAAGCCGGCGTCGACGATTTCCTCGCGCAGGCGACGCCGGAGGACAAGCTTGCCCTCATCCGCAAGGAGCAATCCCAGGGCAAGCTCGTGGCCATGTGCGGCGACGGCACCAACGACGCTCCGGCGCTCGCCCAGGCCGATGTGGGCGTGGCCATGAACACCGGAACGGTGGCGGCCCGCGAGGCCGGCAACATGGTCGACCTCGATTCCGATCCGACCAAGCTCATCGAGATCGTCGGGATCGGCAAGCAACTGCTGATGACCCGCGGTGCCCTGACGACGTTCTCCATCGCCAATGACGTGGCCAAATACTTCGCCATCATCCCGGCGATGTTCCTGACCCTCTACCCGCAGCTCCAGGCCCTGAACGTCATGGGGCTCGCCTCGCCCCAGAGCGCGATCCTGTCGGCGATCATCTTCAATGCCCTCATCATCATTGCGCTGGTTCCGCTCGCTCTGCGCGGCGTCTCGTACCGGGCTGTCGGCGCCGCCGCGCTCCTGCGGCGCAACCTGCTGATCTACGGGCTCGGCGGCATCCTCGTGCCGTTCATCGGCATCAAGGCCATCGATCTCGCGGTGAACGCCCTGCACCTCGCCTGAACCCCTCCCCCCTTCCGAACCAGAGTTGCTCCCATGCTCGTTATCCTGCGTCCCGCGCTCGTCCTGTTCGTCGCACTCACGGCGATCACCGGCCTCGCCTACCCCCTCGCCATGACCGGCCTCGCCACCACGATCTTTCCCGCCAAGGCCGCCGGCAGCCTGATCAGCCGCGATGGCACGATCGTCGGCTCCAGCCTCATCGGCCAGGCCTTCACCAGCCCGCGCTACTTCCACGGACGCCCGTCTGCGACCGTCGCCGCCGATCCGGCCGACGCCGCCAAGACCGTTCCGTCGCCCTACAATGCCTCGAACTCGGCCGGCTCCAATCTCGGCCCCACGAGCGCCACCCTGGTGGAGCGCGTGAAGGGCGACCTCGATGCCTTGAAAGCTGAGAATCCCGGTGCGACGGTTCCGGTCGATCTCGTCACCTCGAGCGGATCCGGGCTCGATCCGGATCTGTCGCCGGAGGCTGCCCTCTTCCAAGTGCCGCGCGTGGCGCGGGCGCGCGGCGTCGGCGAAGACCAGGTCCGCGACCTCGTCATCGCGCAAGTCGAAGGCCGGACGGCGGGGCTTCTCGGCGAGCCGCGCGTGAACGTGCTGGGATTGAACCTCGCCTTGGACGCGCGGCTCCGGCAATAATCGGACCCAAGGAACCATCACAGGAACCACGGGATGAAAGGATTCCGATGACCGAGGACGGCCGCGAGCGCCTGCGTCCTTCGCCCGAGGCTCTGCTCGACCGGGCGCGCCGGGACGAAGCGGGACGCGGCCGCCTCAAAGTCTTCCTCGGGGCGGCTCCCGGGGTCGGCAAGACTTACGAGATGCTCACCATCGGCCGCGCGCGGCTCAAGGCCGGGGCCGATGTGGTGATCGGCGTCGTCGAGACCCATGGGCGCCGCGAGACCGAAGCCCTGGTCGAGGGCTTCGAAATCGTTCCGCGCCGGACGGTCCCGTACCGTGACGGCACGATCGAGGAGATGGACCTCGACGCCCTGCTCGCGCGACGTCCCGTCCTGGCCCTGGTCGACGAACTCGCCCACACCAACGCGCCGGGCTCGCGCCATCCCAAGCGCTACCAGGACGTCGAGGAACTGCTGGATGCCGGCATCGACGTCCACACGACTCTCAACATCCAGCACGTCGAGAGCCTGAACGATGTCGTCGCGCAGATCACCCGCATCCGTGTGCGGGAGACGGTGCCGGACGGCATCCTCGACAGGGCCGACGACATTGAAGTGGTGGATCTCAACCCCGACGATCTGATCGAGCGGCTGAAGGCCGGCAAGGTCTACGTGCCCGCCAATGCGGAGCGCGCCCTGCGCCACTACTTCTCGCGCGGCAACCTGACTGCCCTGCGCGAACTCGCTCTGCGGCGTACGGCCGACCGGGTCGACGACGAACTCCTCAGTCACATGCAGGCGCATGCCATCGCGGGTCCCTGGAGTGCGGGCGAGCGGGTGATGGTCTGCGTCAGCGAGGACCCCCGCTCGGCCGGGCTCGTCCGCTACGCCAAGCGCCTCGCCGATCGGCTGCACGCGCCGTGGACCGCCGTCACGGTGGAGGGGACGCGCAGCGTCGGCCTCAGCGAAGCGGACCGTGACCGGATCGCGGACGCCCTGCGCCTCGCCGATCGGCTCGGCGGCGATGCCGTGACCTTACCGGGAAGCCGCCGCGTGGCCGACGACCTCCTTGCCTATGCCCGGAGCGCCAACGTCAACCACGTCGTCGTCGGCAAGGCGAACCGGTCGTGGCTGTTCGAACTCTTCAACGGGTCGGTCGTCCACGACCTCGTGCGCCGCAGCGGTGCCATCAGCATCCATGTCGTGCCCGGCGAAACACTGCCGCCGGCCGCTCCCCACAAGGTCGTCGCGACGGCCCCGGCGCGCCCCGCCCTCGATGGCGCCGCTTACGGTTTCGCGGCCCTCGCGATCCTGGCCGGTCTCGGCCTCGCGCTGGGGCTGCAACCGTATCTCGGGGTCGAGAACGCGGATCTCTTCCTGTTGACCGCGGTGGTGGCGGTCGCCGCGCGCTTCGGACTGGGGCCGGCGCTGGCATCCGTGGTCGCCGCCTCCCTGGCCTACAACTTCTTCTTCCTGCCACCGGTCTACACGCTGACCATCGCCGACCCGACCAATGTCGCCGCCTTCCTGCTGTTCACGCTCGTCGCGGTGCTGGTGTCGAACCTTGCCGCCCGGGCCAGGACGGTCGCGGTGATCAGCCAGCGCCGGGCGCGGGCGACCGAGCGCCTCTACGGGTTCAGCCGCAAACTCTCGGCCTGCGGTACGCTCGACGACGTGCTCTGGGCGACGTCGGCGCAGATCGCCGCGATGCTCCGGGTGCGGGTCGTGCTGCTGCTGCCCGAGGGCGACTCGGTGGTGGTGAAGGCGGGCTATCCCCCCGAGGATCGCCTCGACGCGGCCGATCTGGCCGCGGCGCAGTGGGCCTTCGCGAACGATCGGCCGGCGGGACGCGGCGCCGATACGCTCCCGGGCGCGCGTCGTATTTTCATACCGACGCGAACAGGTCGCGGCCCCATCGGGGTGATCGGCCTCGATGCGGACGGTACCGGACCGATCCTCACGCCGGAGGATCGGCGGTTGTTCGATGCCCTCGCCGACATGGGCGCGCTCGCCATCGAGCGGGTCCGGCTGGTCGAGGATCTGGCGCGCGCCGCGCGCGACGCCGAGACCGACCGGCTGCGCCAGGCCCTGCTGACCTCGATCTCCCACGACCTGCGGACGCCCCTGTCCTCGGTCCTTGGAGCCGCCACCACCCTGCGCGATCTCGAGGCCGATCTTGGCCGCGAGGCCAAGAGCGACCTCCTGGCGACGATCATCGCCGAATCAGAGCGGCTGAACCGCTTCATCGTCAACCTCCTCGACATGACCCGGCTCGAGGCCGGCGCGGTGGCGGCGAACCTCACCGTGCAGGACGTGGCCGAGATCGTCGACACCGCCCTGCGACGCCTGGGCGCCATCCTGAGCGAGCACCGGATCGTCCTGGACCTGGCGCCGGACCTGCCGCCCTTGCGCCTCGACCCGGTCCTGTTCGAGCAGGTGCTGGTCAACCTCCTCGACAACGCCGCCAAGTACGCCCCGGCGGGCTCCGCCGTCACGATCGCGGCGCGGGTCGTCTCCGGCCAGCCCGGCGGATCACCCCGGCTCCGCCTGCAGGTGCTCGACGAGGGCGAAGGCCTGCCGGAATCGGAGCGCGAGCGGGTGTTCGACAAGTTCTATCGGGCCCGGAAGGGCGACAGCGTCCGCGCCGGGACCGGCCTCGGCCTTGCCATCGCCCGCGGCTTCGTGGAGGCGATGGGGGGCACGCTGACGGCAGCCGACCGGTCGGACCGCAGCGGCGCCGTCTTCACCCTCCTACTGCCGGTGCCCGCGGCGCGCGGCACCGCGTCGGACCTCGCCGCATGAGCCTCCCCGCATGAGCCTCCCTGTCCTCGTGGTCGACGACGAGCCGCCGATCCGCAAGCTCCTGCGGATGGGTCTGGCGACGCAGGGCTACACCATCTTCGAGGCGCCCAACGCGCGGGTCGCCCTCGAGATCCTGGCCCGCGAGACGATCGACCTGATCATCCTCGATCTCGGCCTGCCCGACATGCGCGGGCACGACCTCCTCCGCCGCATCCGGGAGGAGCATCGCGACCTGCCGGTGGTCGTGCTGTCGAGCCGCGACGACGAGCCGGGCAAGGTCGAGGCCCTCGACCTCGGTGCGGACGACTACGTCACCAAGCCCTTCGGCATGGGTGAACTCCTGGCACGCCTGCGCGCGGCCCTGCGCCACCAGCTGGCGGTGCAGGGCGAGCGCGCCCTGTTCGAGGTCGACGGCCTCAGCGTCGACCTCGTGCGCCGCATCGTCCGCGTCCGCGGCGCGGACGTGAAGCTGACGCCGCGGGAATACGACTTCCTCCGCGTCCTGGTGCAGCACGCCGGCAAGGCCCTGACCCATGCCCAGTTGATGACCGCAGTCTCGACTTCGTCCGATCCGCAATATCTGCGCGTCTACATGCGCCAGCTTCGCCAGAAGCTCGAAGCCGATCCCGAACGTCCCCGGATCCTCCTGACGGAGACCGGCGTCGGCTACCGCCTGCGCGCGCCCGACGACGACGGCGGTCCGTTCCGCTGAATTGGCCAGGGTTCGGGGCCGGCCCCGCCATCCGCCTCTCCGTCAGATCCGCAATTCGATGCGGTCCGCCGCGATCCGGACGGCGTCCGGCCGATGCGCCGTCGCCTCCACGGCATAGTGCAGGGCCGCTTGGCAGGTGCGGAACAGGCCGCCGGCCCGGCCGTGGATCTCGACGGCGACCCAGCAGCCCCGCCCGTCCCGGCCGACGACGAAGTGCGGCGTCTCGGATGCGGAAGCCGGGCCGGCGGGAACGGTCGGGGTCGGACTGGACATGGATCGCTCGTGGGTTCGCGCGGTCCAGGTCTCGGACCGCGGGAGGAATCTGCGTCGCGGCGCGTGAGGGTTCGAGCGGGGACCGGGCACGATTTCGTAAGGGTCTCATCAGGATCGCGCCCGTGGCGACCGGCCTCGGCGCGGCCGTCTTCGCCGTGATCGCCCTCGGCGTTCACCGCATGGTCTCCCCTGCGCCGCCGGCCTGAGCGCCGCGCGCCGCCCCGGCGGTGCTTGACCCCGGCGCGACCGCGCGGGACAGCAGCGGATCGGACCCGAGCTAAGGATTGCCGCGATGGCCACGCCCCGCGACCTCAAAGTTCAGATGGCGGGCGAGACCCGCGCCCGCGAACGGGCACAGGCCCTGGCCGCGACTCAGGCGGCGCGGGCCCAGCGTGCCGAGACCGTCGCCCGCGAAGCCGAGGCGGATCGCGACGGCTGGAAAGCGCGGGCCCTGGCCGCCGAGGCGGAGCTGGAGCGGCTGAAGCAGGGCTGAGAGTTTCGCAGGGCCGAGATCTTCTGAGGGCATGAAGCGAGGCAGTCGATCCGCGTATTTCCATTCAAGGCGCCGGGTGCCTTCTTCGTTGCGGAGCTGCGTCCGAAAGACATCCCGGGTCGATCGGAACAGGGGCCGGCGCGGACATCTTCTCGTGACGACAGCCAACGTCTTGGCGAGTGATGAGGAGAGCGTCCCCGTGACCATCGACACGCGCGAAATCTACGTGACGGCCCTGAAGAACACCCATGCGCTGGAAATGCAGGCGCTCCAGATCATGGAACGGCAGGTCGAGCGCCTGCAGCGCTATCCCGAGATGGAGGCGGCCCTGCGCCGGCACATCGAGGAGACGCACGGCCAGCGCACCCGGCTGGAGGAGGCCCTGCACGGCGTCTCGGAAAGCCCGTCGACCATCAAGGAGGGCGTGCTCGGCTTCGTCGGCAACATGATGGCCCTCGGGCACACGCCGGCCCAGGACGAGATCCTGAAGAACGCCTACGCCAACCACGCCTTCGAGAACTTCGAGATCGCGGCCTACGAATCGCTCCTCGCCATCACCGAGGCGGCGGGCCAGCAGGGGGCGCTCACGGGCTTCCAGCAATCCCTGCGCGAGGAAGAGGCGATGGCGCGCAAGGTGCGCGAACTCGTGCGCCCCACCACCCTGCGCTACATCGAGCTGACCACGAGCGGCGACAAGGCGGATCGCTGAACGGGATTGCGGTATCTGGATACCGTGAGACTGAAACGCTTCGAATGATTGCGCTTTTCGCTTTCCGTGCGGGTCGAAACGCGCGGAAAGCGGCTTGACGAAACCGTCGCATCTCCCTAATGGAACGTCCAACGCCGCCGCGTCCCGCACGCGGCGGCGCATCGTTTTGTCCAGACACCATACGGAACGCCACGGGATGAAGACCTTTTCTCTGAAGCCCGCCGACGTCGACAAGAAGTGGATCATCGTCGATGCGGAGGGCCTGGTCGTCGGCCGGCTCGCCTCCATCGTCGCCATGCGCCTGCGCGGCAAGCACAAGGCCGCGTACACGCCCCACGTCGATTGCGGCGACAACGTCATCGTCATCAACGCCGAGAAGGTGAAGTTCACCGGCCGCAAGCGCGAGCAGAAGGTGTACTACCACCACACCGGCTACCCGGGCGGCATCAAGGAGCGCACGGCCAAGTTCATCCTCGACGGCCGCTTCCCCGAGCGCGTCGTGGAGAAGGCCGTCGAGCGCATGCTGCCGCGCGGCCCGCTCTTCCGCCAGATCATGGGCAACCTCCGGGTCTACAAGGGCTCCGAGCATCCCCACACCGCCCAGCAGCCGCAGGCGCTCGACGTCGGCAGCCTCAACCGCAAGAACGTGAGCGCTTGATCATGGCGACCCTTCAGTCCCTCTCCGACCTGAACCGCGCGAACGTCGAGTCGCCGGAGAACGCCGCCCCGGTCCACGTCCAGAAGCTCGACGCCCAGGGCCGCGCCTACGCCACCGGCAAGCGCAAGGACGCGGTCGCCCGCGTCTGGATCAAGCCCGGCACCGGCAAGGTCGTCGTCAACGGCCGCGCCGTCGAGACCTACTTCGCCCGCCCGGTGCTGCGCATGATCCTGCGCCAGCCGCTACAGATCGCCAACCGCGTCGACCAGTACGACATCACCGTCTCGGTGCATGGCGGCGGTCTCTCGGGCCAGGCCGGCGCCGTGCGCCACGGCCTCTCGAAGGCGCTGACCTACTACGAACCCGAGCTTCGCTCGCCGCTGAAGCGCGAGGGCTTCCTCACCCGCGACAGCCGCGTGGTCGAGCGCAAGAAGTACGGCCGCAAGAAGGCTCGCCGCAGCTTCCAGTTCTCGAAGCGCTGAGCCAGTCCTTCGATCGATGTCCGGACAGGGCGGCTTCGGCCGCCCTTTCCTTTTGAGCCGCGGCAGAGAGACCCGTTCCCATGGCCAAGCCCTTCCGACGCGTCACCACGCCCGATGCCGCCGCCGTGACCCTCTGCCTGGCGGAGACGGACGGCGCGACGACCGGGGAGGTGAAGCTCGCCGATGGGCGCCTATTCAGCACCACCGGCGTGCTCCCCATCGCCCAGGCCTTCGGCATCGCCGTCCACGTGGCCAACGAGAGCGGGCGCGAGATCGTGGTGATCGATCCCCGGAACCTGTGGAAGCCGTCCTGGGGGACGCTCAGCGCCTGAGCCGTGAAAGCACTCTCAGGCGAGGTGGATGCCGGATCGCGCCAAGACACTGCGCGCCCGCAACAAGAGGGGGCATGTTCGGTGATCCGGGGATCACCGAACATGCTCTAGGCGTGGAGCGCGTGCTCCAGTTCGCCCTTCGACATCTTCGAGCGGCCGGGAATGTTCTTGTCGCGCGCCGCCTTCATCAGGTCGGCCTTCGTCGTGTTCGATCCCGATTTGCCTGACGCCGATTTGCGCGCCGCGGCGGTCTTCTCGGCGACGTCGGCCGGCTGCTTCGAGAACTGCTTGCCCTTGGCGGAATCGGCACGCTTCTTCTTCGTGGACCGGTCGTATTCCGACTTCGAGACCGACTCGCGGGCCTTCTTCGGCAGGTAGCGCTCGCCCGTCTCGCCGCTCTTCTTGCCGGACTTGGTGTCCCATTCCTCCTCGGTCCACTGCTTCAGGTGGTTGTCGGAGGACTTCTTGCCTTCGTAGCCGCCGCCGGCATCCTTGTAGGCCTTCGTGGCGGCCTGGGCCTTGCGGGCCGACCATTGACCGGGCTTTCCGCCCTTGTCGGATTCGGTGACCTGCTTCTTCACCTTTTCCCAAAGCTTGGGATCACTCTTTTCCGCGCTGGCTGACATCGGTTCGACCTCGATCGGGTGTGTCGTCCCGCGAATAACAGCCGTTCGATGCCGCCGTTCCAGGCCGCTCCCGGCGATACACAGGCTTGATCGAGCGTCATCAAGCCTTGTTGTGCTCGCGAGAAGACGTTGACTTGACGAAGCGTCCCGGTCACCTGCGCGCACGGGCCGGTGTGAGAGGTGTCTTCGTCGGCGCGATCAAGAGGATGTCAGGCGACCATGAGCGAGAACGATGCGGGGCGGAAGCCCACGGTCTTCATCGATGGCGAGGCGGGAACCACCGGCCTCGGAATCCGCGAGCGCCTCGAGCGCGAGGGCCGCGTCGCCCTCAAGAGCATCCCGCATGAGAGCCGCAAGGACGTCGCGGTCAAGCGCGACCTGCTGCAGGCGGTCGACCTCGTCGTGCTGTGCCTTCCGGACGCCGCCGCCAAGGAGACCGTCGCCCTGGCCGACGCCCTGCCGGGCGGGGGGCCGCGCATCCTGGACGCCAGCACCGCCCACCGGGTCGACCCGGCCTGGGTCTACGGCTTCGCCGAGCTCGAACCCGCCCAGGCGCAGGCGATCCGCGCGGCCTGGCGCGTGGCCAATCCCGGCTGCTATCCAACGGGGGCGATCGCGCTGCTGCGGCCCCTCCTGGAGGCGGGCCTGATCCCGTCGAACTTCCCGATCAGCATCAATGCGGTCAGCGGCTACAGCGGCGGCGGCAGGAGCATGATCGAGGCCTACGAGGCCGGCCAGGGCGAGCCCTTCCTGCTCTACGGCCTCGGGCTCGGCCACAAGCACCTGCCGGAGACCCAGGCCTATTCCGGCCTGACGCGGCGGCCGATCTTCATCCCCTCCGTCGGGAATTTCCGGCAGGGCATGCTGGTGAGCGTACCGCTCCATCTCGACACCCTGCCGGGGGCGCCCCAGGTCTCGGACCTGGAGCGGGCATTGGCGGCCTATTACGAAGGTCAGGACCTCGTGCGGGTGATCCCGGTGGAGGGCGCCGAGCGGATCGAGCCGGAGGCCTTGAACGACACCGACCGGCTCGAGTTGCGGGTCTTCGGCAACGAGGCCTACCGCCAGGCCGTGCTCGTCGCCCGCCTCGACAATCTCGGCAAAGGTGCCTCGGGTGCGGCCGTGCAGAACATCGGCCTGATGCTCGGTCTCGACTGACACGGACCGGCCACCCCCGGCCCCTGCACGCGGGGGGTGGCCACGCGACGCGATCGCCGAATCCCGCCCGCCGGCCGCGGCCCGGCATCGATCAGCCGGCGTTCTGCCCACGCTTTGCTCGACCGAAATCTTTGCCATCACACACGAAGATCACCGCGGCGTGGTCGGAGACCCGGTCGCGAAGGTGATTCGCCACCAACCGGGCAAAAATTCATAGCAGGGCGACCGCCGATCATCTTGGGTGCGAACGGCATCCCGACCTTCCCCAAGCTTTTGCCATCGACGCTGCGCAACGTCTCTTGGCTTGATTGCGGACGTCGGAAATTTGTTCTATCGAACGAACTATCAGGTCTGGTGTTCGGGCCGGAATTCGTCGGACTTCATCGCGGCACCGTCGGTGTCGACCGATGAGCTCCTGCCGTTTGCCCCTCGCGAGGTGTCGATCCGCCGACCAGGCGCGCCCCGGTGATCCCGAACCGGTCGAGATCATCTCCGGATAACGCCGGAGCTTGCTGCTTTGGCGGGATCATTCTTCAGCATCGTCACGACGAACCGCACTTATCTGCGGTGTCTGCGTGATTGAGCATGGTCTTTTCAGGCAACCGGAGCGCGATTGGCCGCAATCGTGCAGGCAATGCGCGAAAAATTGATAAATGATCCACACGACCACGATGGAAAAACGTTTATTCTCAGATGCAACATCTTGCTTGCAGGAAGATCTGAGCCTACGGTCGAAGACAACTTCAACACTCATCCAGATTGGCGACGCCACATGAACGAAACAGACAACGATGCAGCACGGCTCATCACCCTGGCAGCCGATATCGTCTCGGCCTACGTCAGCAACAACCATGTACAGAGCGCGGAGCTTCCTAAGCTGCTCAGTGATGTGCACGAGGCGATCCGTGGCGTGACCGCCAGCGGCACGCCGGCCGCCGAAGCCGGGCCGCCGAAGGCGACGCCCCAGGAGATCCGCCGCTCGATCACGCCGGAATACCTGATCAGCTTCGAGGACGGAAAGCAGTACAAGACCCTGCGCCGGCACCTCACCCTGCGCGGCCTGACCCCCGAGCAGTACCGGGCCAAGTGGGGCCTGGCGCCCGATTACCCGATGACCTCGGCGAGCTACTCCGAGCAGCGTTCCGAGCTGGCCCGCGCCCTCGGCCTCGGCCAGCAGCGCCGCAAGGGCGTGCCCAAGAGCGCGTCGGACGAGACCGTGTCGGCGCCGCCCCCCGAGGAGGCCGCTGCCGAGGCGCCCCCGGCCGAGAAGAAGCGCCGCACCGCGCGCAAGAAGGTCGACGCCTGAAGGCCTGAAGAAGCCTGCGCGCGCCTCACCGGCGTGGGCGGGCACCCCCCCCTTGATCGATCCAACGGCAGCGAGCCGATCCGAGACGCCTCGGATCGGCTCGTCCGCGTTTGTGCTTGAGGTCGGGCCAGAGGCCCCGTCGAGAGGGCGTCGCTGCCGGCTCGCGGGCGCGTCCGGTCCCCGCTCAGGACAGCGGCGTCGCCAGGACCTTGTCGATGCGGCGGCCGTCCATGTCGACGACCTCGAAGCGCCAGCCATGGGACTCGAAGTGGTCGCCCGTGCCGGGGATGCGCCCGAGGCGGAAGATCACGAAGCCCGCGAGCGTGGTGAAGTCGTCGGAATCCGGGTGTTCCGCGAAGGCGAGGCGGTCGAAGGCCTGGGAGGCCGGCATCATGCCGTCGATGAGGAGCGAGCCGTCCTCGCGCTCCACCACGCTCGGCTCGTCGCCCACCTCCGGGATGTTGCCGGCGATCGCCTCCAGGAGATCGGTCTGGGTGACGATGCCCTCCAGGCTGCCGTACTCGTCGACGACCACCGCCATCCGCACGGGCTTGGCCTGGAAGGTCTCGAGCACGGCCAGGATCGACATGCTCTCGTGCACCACGATCGGCGGCTGCGTGGCCGCCAGGACGTTCACCGGCTTGCCGTCGAGGAGCTGGTTCAGCAGGTCCTGCTTGCGCACGACGCCGACGATCTCGTCGACTTCGCTGCGGCTGACCACGAGCTGCGCGTGGTCGCATTCCCGCACGGATTTGAGGACCGCCTCCGGCTCCTCGTCGGCATCGACCCATTCGACCTCGTGGCGCGGGGTCATGATATCGCGCACCCGGCGCTCGCCGATGGAGAAGATGCGCTGCACCGCCTCCTGCTGGGCCTCGCGGATCAGGCCGGCCTCCTGGCTGGCCTGGACCAGCAGGTTGAGCTCCGCGGTGGAGTGCAGCGCGCCCTCGCCGTGGCCCGCCTGGAGGCCGAACAGCCGCACCACGCCGTTGCCGAGGCCGTTGAGGAACAGGATCGCCGGGCGGAAGACGAACAGGAAGACGCCGAGCGGCCGCACCACCGCCAGCGCCGTCCGCTCGCTGCGCTGGAGGGCGAGGCTCTTCGGGGCGAGCTCGCCCAGCACGATGTGCATCGCCGTGATGAGGACGAAGGAGATCACCACTGCGATGGTGTGGGCGGCGGTGGTGCCGACGGGATCGGGCAGGAAGCCGAGGGCCGGGATGATGAGGTGGGCGAGCGCCGGCTCGCCGACCCAGCCGAGGGCCAGGGAGGAGATGGTGATGCCGAGCTGCGTCGCGGCGAGGTAGGCGTCGAGCTGGTCGGTGGCGCGCTGGAGGGCGCGGGCGTGGGTGCGGCGCTCGGAGACGAGTTCGGCGACCCGGCTCTTGCGTACGGAGACCAGGGCGAACTCGGCGGCCACGAAGAAGCCATTGGCGAGCACGAGGGCGAAGACGGCGACGAGGCCCAAGCCGGTCACCCATGCGTCGTCGGAAATCGTCGTCTCCCCTTGGTCAGCGGCGGATGTCTAACAGCTACGCGGGAGGCGGGCCACCGCGTTCGCGTCGAACGCGCCGGTATACGAGGAGGGTCGCGTCGAGGTCGCGCGTAATCGGAGGCCGCTCACCGCTCCGGCGGGATCGCGTAGGTGCCGGTGGCGTGGCAGACGAGCGGACCGCCCTCCGGCCCGGTGATGGCGACCTCGCCGACGGCGAGGCGCCGGCCGAGCTTGAGCAGGCGGGCGGTGCCGAGGAGCCCGTGGGGGCCGGGCCGGCGCAGGAAGTTGAAGTTGAGGCTGGTGGTGACGGCGAGGGCCACGGGGCCGAGGCTGGCGAGGATCGCCGCGTAGAGGGCGTAGTCGGCGAGCGCCATCATGGAGGGGCCGGAGACCGTGCCGCCGGGGCGCAGGTGGCGCTCGTGGTGGTCCATCCGCATCCGGGCGAGGCCGGGGCCGACCTCGACCAGGTGGTAGGTCCGGCCCCCGGCCTCCATCTGCGGGAAGGCCGATTCGAGGAAGGCCACGGTCTGCGCCAGGGAGAGAGCCTGGGGCAGCGGGTCGGACGGGGTCTCGGACATGGACGGGATCTCCGGTTCACCGGGCCGGGCGGAACGACCGATGCCCTGCGCGCAAAGACTTCGGGGGAACGCACGAGATCTTGCGGACGACCCGCGAAGCCTTGCGGCGCCCGCTCCGCGCGCGACGCGCCCGAATCCCGGATCTCCGCGAAGCCTTGCAGCACGCCCCCGCTTGTCCGACAAGATCGGGGATGCGCCAGAATCACGACGTCTACGACCCCGCCCTGATCCGCAGGGTGCTCAGCGAGACCCGGACCATCGCGCTGGTCGGCGCCTCGGCCAACCCGGGCCGCCCGAGCCACCACGTCATGGCCTTCCTGCTGGGACGCGGCTACCGGGTGATCCCGGTCAATCCCGGGCTCGCCGGGCAGACGCTGCTCGGCCAGCCCGTCATCGCCCGCCTCGCCGACTTGGCCGAACCCGTCGACATGGTCGAGATTTTTCGGAGCTCCGACGCCGCCGGCGGCGTGGTGGACGAGGCCCTCGCCCTCCCCCAGCCGCCGCGCTTCATCTGGATGCAGATCGGGGTGCGGGATGAGTCCGCAGCCTCGCGGGCTGAGGCGGCGGGGTGTGTTGTGGTGATGGATCGGTGTCCGAAGATTGAGATATTTCGCACTTAGGCCCGTTTCCCCGTTCACACGATAAAAAGTTGCTGCAAGAACGTAATCTCAGGTTGAAATTGCCTGTTCCTGTTTTATTCTTATTTTCTTAGGAGATTTAGAATCAGAGTTTTTGAGAAGCCCGATGCTCAATAATCTACGCCTGACGAAGTTCGAAGACATCGATCTAAAAGACGATTTTTTTGACTCTCTAAGAGACGATTATAAAGGATTTGATAAGTGGTACAATAGCAAGCTTAAGCAGAATTGCTACGTAGTCGATAATATTTCAAAGGCCGGTATCCGAGGATTTCTTTACCTTAAGGTAGAGAATGGGGAAGTCTCCGATGTCGACCCTATTTTACCGGCCGCTAAAAGACTCAAAATCGGCACACTCAAGATCATCGCGCATGGGACGAAGCTTGGCGAACGAGTTTTGAAGAAGGCGTTTGATACTGCCATCGCAGAGGGCGTGAGTGAAATTTATGTGACAATATTCCCAAAGCATGTAGGATTGATCAAGCTCTTCGAAAAATACGGGTTTTCGAAATGCGCAATGAAAGAAGACGAAGTTGTTTTTTCAAGGCAGATGAAAAATTACACGGGTGATATAATCAAGGATTATCCTCATATATCATTGGCCGGACACCGTTATTTCTTGCGGGCAATTTATCCAGAATATCATACAAAACTATTTCCAGACTCGATTTTGCACAACGAGGATGCCAATTTAGTTCAAGATATAAGCTATACAAATACAATCCATAAAGTTTATATCGCAAAAATGCCGCTCACTCGGATGAAACGCGGTGATGTCGTCATAATGTATAGAACTACCGATCGAATTGGACAGGCGCGATTCCGATCAGTGATCACTTCTATTTGCGTAATTGAAGAGATCAAGCGTAAAAAAGATTTTGCAAATTTAGCGGAGTTCCTAAAATTCTCTGTGCCACACAGTGTGTTCTCTGTTGCAGAATTGCGCAAAATCTATTCTGACCCAAAGCGACACTATATAGCCCGCATGACGTATAACGCGGCTTTTACTAAACGCGTTATACGTGACAAGATGTTGGATCAGGTCGGTATAACCGAGCAGCCACGGTGGGACCTGCGAGAACTCGATGAAGATCAAGTCCGACAACTTGCAAATCTTGGTGTACTAAATGCGAGTATTATTGTCGATTAAGCCTGAGTTTGTAGTAAAAATTTTGAGTGGTGAGAAGCGATATGAGTTCCGCAGAGTTATACACTCAAATAGAAATGTAAATGTAGTTGTGATGTATATGACTTCACCTGTGCAAAAAATTGTCGGAGAGTTTCGGATTGATAATATATTGACAGATAGTCCAGATAAAATGTGGGATAAAACACATAAATTTGCAGGGATCAGTCGTAAAGACTACAATAAGTACTTTGATGGTCGAAAATTAGCACATGCGCTGAGCATTGGATCTGTGACCCAATACATCAATCCGATAGATCCAAAATCAATAATTCCATCCTTTACTCCTCCGCAATCTTTCATGTATTATCCCCTTGAGTCCTTACCCTATCGCGTAGAAGAAAATAGACAAATCGAAATGGTATATTGATACTCGCATCAAATTGTCCCATTTTTTGTCTCCTGCATCGAAGCTACAGCCACAAAACTAACCCCAGCGGCCACCGCCAAATAAAGCCCCACCCAACCCACACCACCCCACTCGCTCAGCCGCTGCGCCAGATACGGCGCGGCGGAGGCTCCCAGGATTCCCGCGAGGTTGTACGTCACGCTCGCCCCGGTGTAGCGCACGCGGGTCGGGAAGAGTTCGGGCAGCAGGGCGCCCATGGGGCCGAAGAGCCAGCCCATGGCGAAGAGTCCGAGGCACAGGAAGCCGAGGACGAGGCCGCCCTGGCCGCTGCCGAGCATCGGGCCCATCAGCAGGCCGAGGCTGGCGGTGAAGACGAGGCCGGAGAGGAGGACGGGGCGGCGGCCGTACGCGTCGGCGGCCCAGCCCGAGAGCGGGATGCCGAGGCCCATGAACAGCACGGCGACGCATTCGAAGAGCAGGAAGGTCGGCCGGGTGAAGCCGAGCGTCGAGACGCCGTAGCTCAGGGCGAAGACGGTGGAGAGGTAGAACACCGCGTAGCAGGCCACCATCGCGAAGGTGCCGAGCAGCGTCGCGCGGAGGTACTTGGTGAAGATCACCGCCAACGGCACCTTCTCGGGGGCCGCCTTCTCCAGGGCGGCCTTGAAGACCGGGGTCTCGGTGAGTTTCAGCCGGACATAGAGCCCGACGCCCACCAGGGCGGCCGAGGCCAGGAACGGGATGCGCCAGCCCCAGGCCTGGAAGTCGGCGGGGCTTAAGCTCAGGGCGAGCCCCAGGAAGCCGAGATTGGCGGTGATGAAGCCCACCGGCGCCCCGAGCTGCGGGAAGATGCCGTAGAGGGCGCGCCGGCCCGGGGGCGCGTTCTCCACCGCCAGCAGGGCCGCCCCGCCCCATTCGCCGCCGAACCCGACGCCCTGGCCGAAGCGCAGGACGCACAAGGCCAGCGGCGCCCACCAGCCGGCGGTGGCATAGGAGGGCAGGCAGCCGATGAGCACCGTCGACAGGCCCATGATCATCAGGGAGGCCACGAGGGTGGCCTTCCGCCCGACCCGGTCGCCGAAATGGCCGAAGAAGGCCGCGCCCAGGGGCCTTGCGATGAAGGCGATGGAGAAGGTGGCGAAGGCCGCCAGCGTCTGCACCGCCGGATCGCCGGGCGGAAAGAAGATCGGCCCGATCACCAGGGCGGCGGCGGTGGCGTAGACGTAGAAGTCGTAGAACTCGATCGCGGTGCCGACGAAGCTGGCGATGAGGATGCGCGCCGCCGGCACGGCCTCGGCGGGATTCGTCGGACGGGTCGCGGGGCGGAGGGCTGTCTGGCTCATGGCCGCGGCCATAGCGTAGCGGAGACCGGCAGGATAGCGCCGGGTCGGGGTGGATCGCGGGTTCCCCTCCCCCTTGTGGGTCGGGGGTGGGGGTGACCTCACACCGTCATTCCGGGGCGCCGCAGGCGAGCCCGGACCCGCAGGGGCGCGCCGGAGGCGTGCAATCCAGAGCCGCCGACGGCATCAGGTTCGGCACTACCTGCGGATCTGGGTCCCGGGTTCCGCTGCGCGGCCCCGGGATGACGGGGTGCCAGGGATCGCAGACGGCACCTCGCCGTCATTCCGGGGTGCCGCAGGCGAGCCCGGACCCGCAGGGGCGCGCCGGAGGCGTGCACTCCAGGACCGCCGACGCCGGCAAGTTCGGCAAAACCTGCGGAGCTGGAGCCCGGGCTCCGCCGCCCGTCCCCGCGCCCGCCTGCAC